>DATAAL010000615.1:0-2253 GCA_036260145.1 Longimicrobiaceae bacterium
CACGCCGGGGCGGGGAGACCCGCGGTTTGCGGGGCTCGCCGCCCCCGCGGAAGAGACCGGCGGGCAGTTTCGCCGGGCTCTGTAGCGGTCCGCCACTACAAGTAAATCCAACCCTCAATCATGCCCGCCCACGTATGCCAGGATCATCTGCTTCCACCAGGGCCAGTCGTGCGCCCACCCGTCCCAGATCCTGAGCGCGTTCCCCACCCCCTTCTCCCACAGGGCCTTCGACAGGTAGCGGTTGTTCTCCATGAACCGGTCGTCCGACCCCGTGACCAGGATGATGTCCATGCGCCGCAGCGCCTCCAGGTGCCCGTGGTCGTGGATGAGGCTGACGAAGTGCGCCGGGTTGTTCCAGACCACGTTCTCGTCCTCGTGCCCGTCCGTGAACGTCCGGATGTCGTACAGCCCGCTCATCCCGATCACCCTCCCCACGTGCCACGGGTGTCGGAAGGCGAAGTTCACCGCGTGGTAGGCGCCGAAGCTGGCCCCGGTGGTGATCAGGAAGGGGTTGGGGTTGCGGTGGCGCGTGAAGGGGAGGACCTCGTTCAGCAGGTACCCGTCGTACTGGACGTGCCTCCAGGCGCGGGCACCCGGGTGCTTCCAGCTCGCGTACCAGCTCTCGGCGTCCACACTGTCCACGCAGAAGAGCTGCAGCCACCCCCGCGCCAGGTGCTCCCTGAGGGCGTGGATCATCCCCCGGTCCTCCCACTCGTAGTAGCGCCCCTGCGAGGTGGGGAACACCAGCACCCGGGCCCCCGCGTGGCCGAAGACCAGCATCTCCATCTCGCGCCCCAGCGAGGGGCTGTGCCAGCGGTGGTACTCACGGTTCCACACGACTCTTCCTCCGGAGTTCAGGGATGCGGGCCCGCGGGGCGGAA
Source organism: Longimicrobiaceae bacterium (assembly GCA_036260145.1). Taxonomy (GTDB): domain Bacteria; phylum Gemmatimonadota; class Gemmatimonadetes; order Longimicrobiales; family Longimicrobiaceae; genus JAFAYN01. Next base: position 882 of record DATAAL010000615.1, read on the forward strand.
AAGGGTACACCGCCGCGGGGGCCCGGGCAATGCGGTCTCCGACGCGCGCCGGAGGCCGGGACTCCGCCTACGGGACGAGCCGGAAGCGCACCTCCCCCGCCTCGGTGTCCACTCCCGCCACCTCCACCTCCACGCGGGCGCCGGGGTCCAGGCGCGGCTCCCCGCCGGGGCGCTCCGCAGAGGCGCGCACCGGGGGGTCCTCGATCTGCACCTCCACCGCGGCGCCCCGGAAGCCCAGGACGGTCGCCGGGTAGCGCCGCCCTTCGCACCCCCGCAGCCTCCATGCCTCGGCCAGGTCCACCGCCCTGCGCTCCAGCTTCCCGGACTTCGCATCGGCCGCGTTCATCACCGGGACCAGGGCGCGGAGCGTCTCCACCTCCCCGGCCGACGGGGCGGCGCCCGGGTCGAGGGCGACCAGGAGGTCCAGGACGTAGCGGTCGGCCAGCCGGCGCAGCGGGGCGGTGACGTGCGCGTACGGCATCGCCAGGGCGGCGTGCAGCGGGTTCGCGGGGGGGGCACCCCGGAAGGCCACGTAGTCGGCGCCGCGGGTGAGGCGGCGCGCCTGCCAGACCAGCGCCGGGAGGCGGGGGTGGCGCAGGTCCACCGAGCGGATGAACTCCGCGTACGACCTCCCCTCCGGCCAGGGGAAGCCCAGCGCCACCGCGGCGCGCCGGAACTTCTCCACCTCCCCGGGCTCGGCGGGGGGCATGGTGCGGAGCAGACCCACCCCCGCCTCCAGCATCCGCGCGGCGGCCACGTGCCCGGTGAGGAGCGAGACCTGCGCGTTCCACTGCTCGGCGGCGTTGGGGGTCTCCTGCTCCAGCCGGTAGCCCAGCCGCTCGGCGGCGCTCTGCTGGACGTGCTGGTCGCGTGCGGGGAGGGAGACGCCGCCCCGCTCCACCTCCCGCTCCAGCCGCGCCTCGCCGAAGGTCCGGAGCAGCACGAGCGACTCCGCCCACTCCTCCCCCGCGAAGGTCCTCGCGCCCCCCTCCGCGTGCTCCAGCGCCTGCTCGTAGGTGAGCTGCGCCCCGGAGCGGACCCGGGCCCGCTCGATGGCGACGGCGCGCGGTTCGGCCCGGGCGTCCAGCTCCAGGGTGAACACCACGGCGGGACGCACCCCGTCCGGGAGGAGGCTCGCCGCACCCTGCCCCAGGACGGGCGGGTATAGCGGCTCCCGGTGGTCGGGGGCGTAGAAGGTGACGCCCCGCAGCCACGCCTCCCGCTCCACCGCCCCGCCCCGGTCCACCCAGAACCCCACGTCGGCGATGGCGTAGCGCAGCCGCAGCCCCTCCCCCGCGCGCTCCAGGTGCAGCGCCTGGTCCAGGTCGAGGCTCCCGGGCGGGTCGATGGTGACGAAGGGGACGTGGGTGAG
>DATAAL010000616.1:0-1504 GCA_036260145.1 Longimicrobiaceae bacterium
ACCCCCCCCGCGGCGGCCCTGCGGCGCACGTCCTCCACCGTTTCCACGCCACGGGGATCGCGGCGGATCTCCAGCTGACGCAGGGCCCCGCTCACCCGGGCGTTCGGGACGTCCCGGACCCCCACCATGCCTCCGGCCGCCGCCGCCAGCCGGCCCTCCAGCGCGTCCAGCGTCAGCCGCTCCGCCTCCCAGTCCAGCCACCTCCCCTCGGGGCCTCCGCCGTCCTCCCCGGGGCCGACGTGCAGGACCACGTCGTAGCGGAACTCCGTGAGCTCGTTGCGGAACCGGCCGCGCTTCTGGAGGGTCTCCACCTGGCCGACGGCCTCCAGGTCCCGCCCCAGGGACCAGAAGAAGCCCGGGTCGATCACCAGCTCGGCCTCCTGGGCCTGGGCCAGCTCCGCGCGGTCCCTCCACTCTCCCACCGTCCGCGTGGGCGGAGCCCCGTACGTCTCCACCGCCGTGTGGAACGCGCCCAGGAGCCGCAGGTCTCGCACATCCCCGACGAAGACCCGTCCACGAGGCCCGACCACCCGCACCGCACTCTCCAGCACGCGGAGGAGGTACTCGAGGCTGGGCAGGTACTGGGCGACCGAGTTGATGACGACCGTGTCGAACGCCCCCGGCTCGAAGCCGCTGAAGTCGTCGGCCGTGCGCTCCAGCAGCTCCACGTGCCGCAGCTCCGGGCGGTCCCGCCGCAGCGCCTCGATCCCCCGCAGCGCCCGTGGCGAGAAGTCGGCCCCCACGTACCGCTCGCAGACGGGCGCCAGCCGCGCCAGCAGGAGGCCGGTCCCGCACCCGATCTCGAGCACGCGCCGGGGCCCGAGGGAGCCGATCCGGGCCACGGTGGCGTCCACCCACTCCCGCATCTCCTCGGCCGGGAGCGTCTGCCCGGTGTAGCTGCTGTTCCACCCGCTGATGTTGAAGGTGGGGTCCGCTTCGACGCGCTCCTCCCCGTACGTGTACTCGAAGGCGAGTATCCAGTCCGCCTGGTGCTCCGCCTCCCACCCGCCGCCTCCTTCCTCCGCCCCGGCGGCCGCCTCGTCCACCCGGTCCCAGTCGGGGACCACGTACCCGACCAGCCGCTTGTCCCCGGAGGTGTCCTCGCGCGCCACCACCACCGCCTCGCGCACGGAGCCGTGCTCGGCCAGCCGCGCCTCGATCTCCCCCAGCTCGATCCGGTACCCCCGCACCTTCACCTGGAAGTCGTTGCGCCCCAGGTACTCCAGCGTCCCCTCCGCGAGCCAGCGGCACACGTCCCCCGTCCGGTACAGCCGCGCCCCCCGCTCACCCCCGAACGGGTCGGGCACGAAGCGCTCCGCCGTCAGTCCCGGCCGCTTCCGGTACCCTCGCGCCACCTGCACCCCCCCGATGTGCAGCTCGCCCGCCACCCCCACCGGCACCGGCTCCCCGGAGCGGTCCAGCACGTAGACCCGCGTGTTCGCCACGGGCCCGCCAATCGGGATCCGCGCCCCCGGGCCGTCCGTCGGGCACCGCCACGCCGTTA
>DATAAL010000617.1:0-7543 GCA_036260145.1 Longimicrobiaceae bacterium
GTCGGTGGCGCGGAGCGTACCCCGGTATCCAGCCTCCAGCTTCCCTTCCTCCCCCAGCGGGCGCGTGTAGTCCGCCTGCAACACGAGGTCGCCGTTCTCCTCGCTGGACCGGTTCACCGTCAGCTCCGGCGGGAGGCCCGCCGGGTCCCCCTCCAGCGTCAGCAGCTCCTTGACGTACCGGCCGTCGAGCCGGTTCCCGCCGCCGTGGCGCCGCAGCTCCAGCGTCAGCTCGTGCCGCTGCGGCTCCGGGGCGTAGCGGAGCCCCAGGGCGTAGTCCGTGTTGGAGCCGCTCCACTCGTTGGAGCTGACGCGGTCGTACCGCTCGGTGGGTGTGCGCACCGAGTCCATGTGGAGGTAGGCGAAGGTGCCGTCCGAGTCGGACCCGTTGAAGAACCCCGACACCGAGGACCAGAGGGTGGCGCGCTTCCCCAGCCGCAGCTCCGTGCTCAGGTCCAGCATCCCGAAGGTCCCCCGGTTGCGCGAGCGGAAGTCCTGCTGCAGGTAGGTCACCGGCCGGGCGGCCAGGTTCTGGCGCAGGTCGGAGCTGGTGCTGCTGCGCCGGGAGACGTTCAGCGAGGTCCCCCCGAACACGGTGAGCGGCCCCCGCTGGTACGCCAGGCGGCCGGATCCTCCCGTGTTCCCCCGGGTCCCCGCGTTGAGCGACACGCTCCCGCTCAGCCCCAGGTCCAGGTTCTCCTTGAGGACGATGTTGACGATTCCGGCGGTCCCGTCCGGGTCGTACCGGGCCGAGGGGTTGGGGATCACCTCGATCCGCTCGATCCGGCTGGCCGGGAACTGCTGCAGGAAGGTGGTGAGCGCCTCCCCCCGGACCGGAGCGGGGCGGCCGTTGATGTGGATCGTCACCCCCGTGCTCCCCCGCAGGCTCACCCTCCCGTTGATGTCCACGTCGAGCTCGGGGACGCTCCGCAGCACGTCGGTGGCGGTGCCCCCCGCCGCTACCGGCATGTCCCGGGTGCTGTACAGGGTGCGGTCGGGCGCCACGGCCACCGCGGCACGCTCGGTCCGCACCTCCAGCCCCTCCAGCGCCACGGCGGCCGCGGCCAGGCGGATGGTCCCCAGCTCCGCGACGGGGGCCGCTGCGGTGAGCACCACCTCGCGGCGAACCTGCCGGGCGAACCCGGGCCGGCTCACCTCCACCCGGTACCGGCCGGTCGCGAGCCCCCCCACCCGGAACCCGCCGTCGGCGCCGGTCAGGGCGCGCCCCGCCACCGAGGAGTCGGCGGCGCTCCGCACCTCCACCGTGGCGGTGGCGAGCGGGGCTCCCGTCTCGGAGTGTACGGTGCCGCGGATGGCTCCCGGACCCGCCGCGGTCCCTCCCTGGGCGGTAGCAATGGCGGCGGCCGGGCAGAGCAGAGCGGTGAGGAAGAGTCGGACGGGGAGGCTCATGGGGCGCCCGGAGCGGGACGAGGGGTCGGTATCGGCGGATCACCTCGCGACGGTGCGTCTACCCGGTCCCGATCGCGCAGGTTCCCTCCCTGCGCGGCGACCGCCGTTGCGTTGCCGGGATCCACCGGGCTAGGTTGCCTCCGGATGCTCCTCCCACCCGAACCGCCGATCCACCGTGCGCCGCACCGCCGCAACCTTCGTCGCAGCCACGCTCTCCCTGCTCCTCGGGCTCCCCGCGCCCGCGGACACCCAGGGGCGTCCCACGCCCCGCTCCGGCGCCGGCCGGCCGCTCCCGGTGCCTGCCTCCCACCCACGGGTCCGCGAGGCGCTCGCCCACGCGCAGCGCACCGAGCCGCAGACTGTCGAGGAGCAGGTCGCCATCTGCCAGATCCCCGCGCCGCCGTTCAAGGAGCAGCGTCGCGCGGAGGACTTCCGGAGGCGGCTGGAGGCGCTCGGGCTGCGCAACGTGCGCATCGACGCGGAGGGGAACGTGATCGGGGAGCGCCCGGGGACACCGGGAGGGCCCGTGGTGGTGATCTCCGGGCACCTGGACACCGTCTTCCCGGAGGGCACGGATGTGACGGTGAGGCGCGAGGGGACGGTGCTGCGCGGACCCGGGATCGGGGACGACTGCCGCGGACTCGCGGTGCTCCTCGCCACCGCGCGGGCTCTGGACGCGGCCGGGGTGCGGACCCGCGGGACCATCCTCTTCGTGGGCACCGTCGGGGAGGAGGGGGAAGGGAACCTGCGCGGCGTGCGGTACCTGTTCGGGAAGGAGCTGAAGGACCGGGTCGACTACTTCATCTCGGTGGACGGCACCGGGCTGGGGGTCACCAACGACGCGGTGGGGAGTCACCGCTACCGCGTGACCTACCGGGGGCCCGGCGGGCACAGCTACGGCGACTTCGGGATGCCGAACCCCATGCACGCCCTCGGCCGCGCCATCGCCCGGATCGCGGACTTCCAGGTCCCTGCAGATCCGAAGGTCACTTTCAGCGTGGGAGTGGTGGAGGGAGGGACTTCCGTGAACTCCATCGCCGGGAGCGCCCGCATGCTGGTGGACATGCGCTCCGTGGACCCCGAGGCCCTGGGCCGGCTCGACGCCGAGTTCCAGCGGGCGGTGCGCGACGCGCTGGCGGCGGAGAACGCGCGCTGGCAGAGCCAGGTGAAGCTGACCGTGGAGGTGGACACCATCGGGATCCGCCCCGCGGGCCGGCAGCCCGCCGGGGCGCCGGTGGTGCGCGCGGCGGTCGAGGCGGGGAAGGCGCTCGGGTTCGAGGCCCGGACCACCGCCTCCAGCACCGATGCCAACCTCCCCATCAGCCTGGGGATCCCGGCCGTGACCATCGACGGTGGGGGGAACGGTGGGGGCGCGCACTCGCTGGAGGAGTGGTTCGACACCCGGGACAGCCACCTGGGGACGCAGTGGGCGCTCCTGTACCTGGTGACTCTGGCGGGGGTCCGCTGACCGGACGGGACGCCTGCATGCTGTCTCGTCGGGATCGGTTGACAGCCCCTCCGTAGCTCACTACCCTGTCCCTGTCCGCATGGATCTTCCGTTTTCTCCGCGTCTTCGCTGAGCCGTTCCGGTCGCGTGCCGGGCCGGCGGTTCCGGGGAGTGGCGGTCCCCGCCGCTCCCGCACCCCGTCCCCCGAACCCGAGAGGAGCACCCGGAGCGCACCACCCTTCGTCCGTCTCCACCCGGCCGTTGAACCCGCTCGCATCGAGGAGGAACCCGATGGGCCACTTCATTCGCATCAAGCTCGGGCTGCTGGCCGCCATCCTGGCGGCGATGCTCGTGACCAGTCCACCCCCACTCCAGGCACAGTCCACCGGCACGGTGAGCGGTCGCGTCACGGAGAGCGGGAGCCAGCGGGCGCTCGCCGGCGCGCAGGTGTCCATTCCCGGCACCGGCCGCCGCACGGTCACCGGTCCCGGCGGAGAGTACACCCTGGCCGGTGTCCCGTCCGGTCCGCAGACGCTGCGAGTGGAGCTGATCGGGTACACTCCGCTGGAGCGGCGCGTGACCGTGTCCGCCGGGCAGACGGCGACCGCGAACTTCGAGATGGGGCAGTCGGCCGTAGCGCTGGACGCGCTGGTGGTCACCGGGACCGCGGGCGGGACGCAGCGGCGGGCGGTGGGCACCTCGGTGGCGCAGATCCGGGCCACCGACGTGGTGGAGACCTCTCCGGTGAACAGCGTGCAGGAGCTGATCAACGGCCGCGCGCCCGGGGTGGTGATCATCCCGGGCTCCGGGACGGTGGGGAGCGGCGCCCGCATCCGCGTCCGGGGGATCTCCAGCCTCTCGCTGAGCCAGGAGCCGCTGATCTACGTGGACGGCGTGCGCGTCAACAACGCCCAGGCCACGGGTCCGATCAACCAGGGCTTCAGCTCCAACACCATCTCCCGGTGGAACGACTTCAACCCCGAGGAGATCGAGAGCATCGAGATCATCAAGGGGCCGGCGGCCGCCACCCTCTACGGGACCGAGGCCGCCAACGGGGTCATCCAGATCATCACCAAGCGCGGGTCCGAGGGCGCTCCCCGCTTCACCGCCAGCATCCGGCAGGGGGCGAACTGGTTCGCGAATCCGGAAGGTCGCCTCCCACTGAACTACGGCCGCGCCAGCGCCACCGCGCCCGTCACCACGATCGACTACCGGACGCTCCGCGAGCTGAACGGCGACATCTTCGGCACCGGGCACCTCCAGGAGTACGACTTCGGCGTGAGCGGCGGCTCCTCGGGGATCCGCTACTACATCGGCGGCGGGTTCGAGCGGAACGAGGGGGTGGAGCCCAACAACGTGGCGCGCAAGTACAACGCCCGGGCCAACATCTCGATGACCCCGGGCACCAAGGTGGACGTCAACGCGAGCGCCGGCTACGTCAGCGGGCGCACCAGCCTGCCGCTGGAGGCGGGCGGCGGCGGGCTCTTCTGGACCACCCTCTTCGCCAACCCGGCAAACCTGAACACGCCCCGCAACGGCTTCCACAGCGCCACTCCGGAGGCGTACTACTACGCCTACGAGGACTGGCAGGACGTCGACCGCTTCACGGGGAGCTTCCAGGTCACGCACCGGCCCTTCGGCTGGCTGACGCACCGGGTGGCGCTGGGGACCGACTTCACCAACCAGGACGACGTGGAGCTGGTGCAGCGGATCGCGGACCCGGCGATGCAGTTCTTCTTCACCCCGTCGGAGATCCGCGGCTACAAGGACATGACGCGGCGCAACGTCTACTACAACACGGCGGACTACAGCGCCACGGCGGAGCTCACCCCCTTCGCGGGCGTGACCAGCAATACCTCGGTCGGCGCCCAGTACTACCGGCGCTACTCGGAGTTCGTCTACGCGCGCGGCAACGAGTTCCCGGTCCGCGGCCTCCGCTCCATCGACGCCGCTATCGGCATCCGGACCAACGGCGAGGACTACGTCGAGAACTCGACGGTCGGCGTGTTTCTCCAGGAGCAGATCGGCCTCCGCGACGAGCGGCTCTTCCTCACCGGCGCCATCCGGTTGGACGACAACAGCGCCTTCGGCGAGAGCTTCGACCTGGTCCGCTACCCGAAGCTCAGCGCCACCTGGGTCGTCAGTGAGGAGCCCTTCTGGAGCATCCCCTTCGTCAACACCCTGAAGCTCCGGGGCGCCTACGGCGAGTCGGGACAGCAGCCGCAGAGCTTCGCCGCGCTGCGCACCTTCTTCCCGATCACCGGGACGGGGGATCAGCCGGCGGTGACCCCGCAGTCGCTGGGGAACCCGGAGCTGGGGCCCGAGCGGAGCGGCGAGGTGGAGCTCGGCTTCGACGCCGGCTTCCTGGACGACCGCCTGGGGCTGGAGTTCACCTACTACAACCGGCGCACCACGGACGCCATCCTGCTCCGCGACGTGGCGCCCTCCACCGGCTTCGGTGGGAATCCCGGCAGCGCCTCCCTCCCGGGGCAGCAGTACATCAACGCGGGGGAGATCCGGAACTCCGGGGTGGAGCTCCTGGCCCGCGCCACGCCGCTCAACGGACGGCGCGCCCAGCTCGACCTCACCCTCAGCCTGGCCACCAACGACAACGAGATCGTCGACCTGGGGATCGAGAACCTCTCCTTCGTCTCCGCGGGGACGCTGGTGCAGCACCGCGAGGGGTACCCCGTCGGCTCCTGGTTCGACCGGAGGGTGGTGAACGCGAGCTTCGACGCCAGCGGGAGGCTTATCCCCAACTCTGAGATCTGCGATGACGGCAACGGGGGCGAGGTTCCCTGCGCCTCGGCGCCGACGGTCTTCCTCGGTCGCCCCACGCCGAGCCGCGAGGGGTCGCTCAGCTCCACCCTGACCCTCTTCAGGAACCTGCGGATCTACGGCATGCTGGACTTCAAGCAGGGTTTCTACAAGCTGGACGGCAACCTCCGCGTCCGCTGCGTCCTCTTCCTCCGCTGCCGGGAGAACTTCTACCCCACCGAGTACCTCAACGACCCCGCCTGGCTGGCGCAGGTCCAGCGCGGAGGGGCCTTCGCGGACCGGCTGATCAAGGACGCGAGCTTCACCCGCTTCCGCGAGCTCTCCGCCACCTACATCCTCCCCGGCTCTTGGGCGGGCCGCTTCGGCGCGAGCCGGGCGTCGCTGACGGTGGCGGGGCGCAACCTGTGGACCTGGACCGACTACACCGGGCTGGAGCCCGAGGCCTCCTTCCTGGGCGGCACCCGCGGAACGGGGAGCGCCCAGTGGGAGCAGAACGTGACGCCGCAGCTCCAGCAGTTCGTGACCACGCTGAACATCACCTTCTAGGCGGGCCCACCTGCCTCCGACCGCGAACACGAACAGGTGCGAGAAGATATGAAGCAGATCGAACGAAACTCCGGGAGGATGCGCGGGAGCGGTGCCCTCGGCGCCGTCCTGGCGCTGGCGCTCGCGACCGGCGCCTGCGACTCCCTGCTGGACGTGGAGGCGGCGAGCCGCATCCCCGCCGTGGCGCTGGACGATCCCGCCGCCGCCGCCCTCCTCCTCAACGGCGCCATCGGCGACTTCGAGTGCGCGCTGGGGAGCTACGTGGTGATGAGCGGGATCTTGGGCGAGGAGCTGGTGGACGCCACGCAGACGGCCGACCGCTGGCCGTACGACCGCCGCGACGTGCAGCCCAGCGACCGGCGCTACGGCGAGTTCGCCTGCACGGTGCTCGGCATCTACACGCCACTCTCCACCGCCCGGTGGACGGCGGAGAACGTGCTGGCGAAGCTCAAGGCGTGGACGGACACACAGGTGCAGGGCCGGGGTGTCATGATCGCCACCGCGGCCGCATACTCCGGGTACAGCCACCTCCTCCTGGGGGAGGGCTTCTGCTCCGGGGTGCTCCTCGACGAGGCCCTGAAGCCGGGGGGCGAGTCGCCCCGCGCGGACATCCTGCGGCGCGCGGTAGACCGCTTCACCGAAGCCCTCCAGGCGGCGCAGGCCGCCGGGAACACCGACATCGCCAACATGGCGCTGGTCGGGCGCGCCCGCGCCAAGCTCGACCTGGGAGACAGGGCCGGCGCCGCGGTGGACGCGCGCCTCGTCACGGCCAACTACGTGAAGAACGCCACCGCCTCCACCACCGCCTCCCGCCGGGAGAACCGGGTCTTCGAGCAGAACAACCAGTCGCAGGCGGTCACTGTCGGCCCCACCTACCGGAACCTCACCTTCGGAGGGGTGGCCGATCCTCGGGTCCGGGTCACGGATACCGGCCGCACCGCCACCGACGGGAACCGGATCTGGACCCAGAACAAGTACGCGAGTCTCGCCACCGTCATCCCCATCGCCACCTGGGACGAGGCACAGCTCATCATCGCGGAGGTGGAGGGGGGCCAGGCGGCGGTGAACATCATCAATGCCTTCCACACCCGGGCCGGGCTCCCGGCGTTCGCCAGCACCGACCCGGCGGCGATCCAGCGGCAGGTGATCGAGGAACGGAGGCGGGAGCTCTTCCTGGAGGGGCACCACCTGGGCGACATCATCCGCTACAACCTGGCGTTGACCCCAGCGACGGGGACCGGCTTCCCCAAGGGCGGCACCTACGGGAACACCACCTGCCTCCCGCTGCCGAACATCGAGCGGCTGAACAATCCCAACATCACCTCGTAGCCGTGACCCTGCTCTGAGAAGCGGGGCGGGGGGGGG
>DATAAL010000618.1:0-7992 GCA_036260145.1 Longimicrobiaceae bacterium
CCCCCCCCCCCCGCCCCGCTCGCACCTCTCACCGGCTCCTGCTGCGTCTACTCCCGCTGGGTGGGGGGGGTGGTCGGCACGAGGGACGGAGAGGTCGTCTGGGCGGTCCGGGTGAAGATGTCCGTCCCCGTCGTGATCTGGTTCTGGTACGTCAGGTACCAGCGCGTCGTGATCCTGAGGTCCCTGCCGAGATACCCCGCCCAGGCGGTGAGGGACTGGCAGTTCTCAGATGTGTTTTCCCACTTGACCGTGAAGGTGATGTTGTTCCCCAGCACCCAGCCGGTGACGGGGTAGGGCGTGTTCTGGCACCGATAACCCTGCGCGCGGTTGATGTAGAATCCGGTGAGCTTCCCCTCCGAGTCGATGTCCTCGATGTAGAGGGTGGAGCCGCTCTGGTTGGTCCAAGCGGACTCGACGGTCAGCGCCTGCGCTGAGACGTTCCCGGCACTGAGTGCAAAGGTGAGTGCCAGGACAGCGATTGCATGCTTGAGCATGGGGCTCCTTTGGCGGGGATGGGCGGAGGAGAACCGTTGTGGCGATCTTACATCCACAAAATGCTCCTATTTGCCCGTCCGTGTCCAGGCTTTTGATTCGGCAAGGTAAATGGCGTGGCATGGAGACAAACGTAAGTTTTGCCGATCGCTCCAGCCAGACGGCGCTCCGCTCGCCGGAACCTGGCGCCGACCCCGACGAGCCCCGCGGGCGCGCCGGTGTTCAGAGGGAACCCATGCACCCGCGGGGCCGGAGGGAAAGAGCGGACGGGAGGGTGGACAACCCTGCCGTCCGCTGCAATCCTGGCGGACCGAGCGTACCCCCGGCGCCCGGCCTACTGGCGCCGCGCAGCCGAGGCGTCGCGGACCGGGCGGAACTCGGAGGTCGGGCGGTAGTTGGGCCAGTCGCGCGAGTTCGCCAGCTCCAGCCCCAGCCGGAGGAGCACGGTGGCGTCCTGCGCCATCCCCTCGAACCGCCAGGTGGCGGGGTCGTACTCGTCCGCGGGCTGGTGGTAGCGGTCGCGCCGGTACGCCGCGTCGAACGCCTGCCCCGCCGCGGTTCCGCCCTCCAGCAGGTCCGCGCCGCTGTCGACGTAGAGCATCGGGACGCCGCGCTTGGCCATGGGGAAGTGGTCGGAGCGGAAGAAGTACCCCGCCTCGGGGTTCGGGTCGGGCGCGATCACGCGGCCGCCCGCCGCGAGGACGCGCTGCAGCCGGTCCTCGATCTCGCTCTGCCCGTAGCCGACCACCAGCAGGTCGCGCGCGGGGCCGGTGGGGGAGAGCGCGTCGATGTTGAAGCCGGCGACGGTGGTCTCCAGCGGGTACACCGGGTTGGCGGCGTAGTACTCGGAGCCGAGCAGCCCCCGCTCCTCCACCGTCCAGGCGGCGAACACCAACGAGCGCTCCGGGCGCGGGCCGCTGGCGAAGGCGCGCGCGATCTCGATCACCGCGGCGATCCCCGTGGCGTTGTCCACCGCCCCGTTGTAGATGCTGTCTCCCCTGGCATCGGGCCGGCCGACCCCCAGGTGGTCCCAGTGGCCGCCGTACAGGATGATCTCGTTGGGGTGCGTGCGCCCCGGGAGGCGCCCCAGCACGTTGCGGGAGCGGATGGTGGCGCGCTGCACGGCGTAGCGGGCCGAGAAGGTGGCGTCGCCGAGCGGCACCGGGCGGAACTCGCGGGTCTGCGCCCGGCGCTTGAGCGCCTCGAAGTCCTGCCCCGCGGCCCGGAACAGCTCGACGGCCAGGTCGCGCTGGATCCACCCCTCCAGCGGCGGGTGCACCTCGGCGGGGTTGGACCGCACGATGTCGAACATCGTGTTGGTGTTGGAGTTCTTCACCGTGGCCCAGCCGTAGGAGGCCGGCTCCGTCTCGTGGACGATGAGCACCCCCGCGAGCCCCTGGCGCGCGCCCTCCTCGTACTTGTAGGTCCAGCGGCCGTAGTAGGTCATGGCCTTGCCGCCGAAGTCCCCCTGCCCCGTCTCGAAGTCGGGGTCGTTGATGAGGACGATCCCCACCTTGCCGCGCAGGTCCTGCCCCTTGAAGTCGTCCCAGTTCCGCTCCGGCGCCCGCACGCCGTAGCCGAGGAAGACCAGCGGGGCGTTGGCGATGTCGACGCGGTCGACGTTCCGCATGCTGGCGCGGACGGCGATCTCCTCGCCCTGGGTGAGCGACCGGCGGCGCCCCCCGGCGGTGAGGCTGAGCGACGGCTGGCCGACGATTTCGGACTGGTTGAGGGGGACCTCCTGGTACCAGCTCCCGTTGGGGCCGCCCGGCTGCAGCCCCGCCGACCGGAACTGCTCCACGATGTAGGAGACCGTCTTCTCCTCGCCCGGGGTCGCGGGGCCGCGGCCGAGCAGGGAGTCGGCGGCGAGGACCCCGACGTGCGCCTCCAGGCGCGCGGGATCGATCGTGGGCGCCGCCGCGGCAGTGGGCTGGGCGACCTGCCCGCTCGCCGGCGCGGGGGCGGGCCCGGCGCTCTCCCCACCCTCCTGCGGGACGGTGGCGCAGGCGGCGAGCGCCAGGGCGGGAAGGATGGTCCTGAGCAACTTCATTGCGGATCCTCCTCCGAGAACAGGTGACAGACTCATCGAATCGCGAGAGAAAGATCGTGGTCGCGGAGCACTTGTGCCAGGAGGGTCCCGGGCGCGAGAGCGCCGCCCCACCCCCGCGCCAGCGGGGGCACACCCACACCATGCTGTTCCCCTTCAGGATCCGTCTGGCGCCCGGCTTGCGGAAGGGGAGCAGGCCACAACCAGGAATCATCGTCCGGGGGAGACACAGGAGGCCAGGATGCGCTGGATCGGCGGCAGGGGGAGCTCCAACATCGAGGACCGGCGCGGGATGGGGCCTGGGCTGGTGGGGGGCGGGATCGGCACGGTGGTGATCGCGCTGATCGCCCTGTTCCTGGGCGTGGATCCCGGCGCCGTGGTCCAGAGTGGCCCGGCCGAGGGCGCGCCTCCCGCGGGAACGCCGCCTGCCGCGGACTCCATGTCCATGTTCGTGTCCCGGGTCCTGGAGACCACGGAGGACACCTGGAATACCCTCTTCCGGGAGCAGCTCCGCCAGGACTACCCGGAGCCCACCCTGGTGCTGTTCAGCGGGGCGACGCAGTCGGCGTGCGGGCTGGGGCAGGCGGCGATGGGGCCGTTCTACTGTCCGGGCGACCGGAAGGTGTACATCGACCTCAGCTTCTACCGGGACCTGCGGGACCGGCTCGGCGCGCCGGGGGACTTCGCGCAGGCGTACGTGATCGCCCACGAGGTGGGGCACCACGTGCAGAACGTCCTGGGAACCTCGGACCAGGTGCACGCCGCGCAGCAGCGCGCGAGCCAGGAGGAGGGGAACGCCCTGTCGGTGCGGCTGGAGCTGCAGGCGGACTGCTTCGCGGGCGTCTGGGGGCACCACGCCCCGGCGACGGGGAAGGTGGTGCTGGACCCCGGGGACATGGAGGAGGCGCTCGCCGCGGCCAGCGCCATCGGCGACGACCGGCTACAGCGCCGGAGCCAGGGGCGGGTGGTCCCGGAGAGCTTCACGCACGGCACCTCGGAGCAGCGGATGCGCTGGTTCCGCCGCGGCTTCGACAGCGGGGACCCGCGGAGCTGTGACACCTTCAGCGCCGCGACGCTGTAGCCGGTCGTCGGGGGACCGGGAGCGACGGAGCCCGGCGGGCCCTCCGCTCTCCGGCAGCACAGGCAACCGGCGCGCCACGCTTGAGCGGAGCGCCATCCCGGGTTTAACTTGCAGGCGCCCCGCTTCCGCCGTTCCCCTCCCCTCCCGCCCATGCCCGAGCCCCGCGCCGACCTGGACGCCCGCCTCGCCCGGCTGGAAGCCGCCGTGGAGGAGCTGCGGCTCGCCGTGCGCCGCATCGAGGCCGCACCCGCCCCGGACGTGGCGTCCGCGGAGGCGGTGGCTCCGGTCACCTCCCTTCCGGAGCCGGTTGCTCCTGCCGACTCCACCCCGCCGGAGCCCCCCGCGACGCCGGAGCGCTTCCGGCTGGGGGGGAACGATGCCGGGGAGCCCGCGCTCAACGGCGAGTTCTGGCTGAGCAAGCTGGGGATCGGGCTCCTCCTCTTCGGCGTGGCCTTCCTGTTCAAGTACTCCATCGAGCAGGGGTGGATCACCCCCGCCGTGCGGCTCGGGTTCGGAGTGGTGCTGGGAGCGGTGCTGACCACCTCCGGGCTGCGCCTGCACGACTCGCAGCGGAACCTGAGCCGGGTGCTCCTGGGGGGTGGGATCGCCACCTTCTTCATGGTGGGGTTCGCCGCGTCGCAGCTCTACGGCCTGGTGTCGGAGCCGGTGGCGTTCGCGTACATGACCGTGGTGGCGGCGCTGGCGTACTACCTCTCCCTCCGCGAGGAGGAGGCGCTCCTCACCGTGATCGGGACGGCGGGGGCGCTGGGCACTCCGTTCCTCCTCTTCCCGCGCACCGGGAGCCTGATCCTGCTCTGCGCGTACGTGGGGTGCATCGCCCTGTGGAACGGCGTGGTGTACGTGCGGCGGGGGTGGAACCCGGCGCTGGCGAGCGCGGCGGCGGGGAGCTGGATCGCGCTGGTGGGCGGGATGGTGGTGCGGGAGCGGCTGGCCCCGGTGGCCGGGGTGGAGCAGTGGGCGCTGGAGGGGGGGATGGTGCTGGCCTGGGCGGTGTTCGGCGTCCTCCCGGTCGTGCTCCTCCTCCGGACCGCGGGGTCCGGAGGCGGGACCGTTGCCGCGGACATGGATGCGGACGACGAGGAGGACGACGAGGACCTGCTGTACGTCGCGGTGCTCGCCTTCGTCTCACCGCTCCTGCTGGTGGTGGTCAGCAACCTCGTGTGGGAGCTCCCCGGCCGGGAGTGGGGGCTGGGGACCGCCGCGCTCGGCGCGGCGTACCTGGCCGTGGCGTACCGGGGGCGCCGCCTCCACCCGGATCTCGTCGCCGTGCTGGCGGTGACCGCGGCGACGCTCCTCACCGTGGGGTTCGTCTTCGCCCTCCACGGAGACCTGCGGTTCACCGTCCTGGCCGTGGAGGCGATGGCGCTGCACCTCCTGGCGCGGCGCGGGCTGGGACGGGGGTTGACGATGTTCGGACACGCCCTGTTCGCCGCCCTGGCGGGCGTCTTCCTCGGGCGCCTGGGCGCGCGCAACCCGCTGGCCGCCCTGTTCTTTACCGGCGGCGCGGAGGGAACGGGAGGGGCGCTCGCGGGGGTGGGGAGCCTGGCGGACCTGGCGCTCCCCGCCGCGGCGCTCGGGGCCGCGCTGGGGGCCCCGGCGCGGGAGGGGCGGGTGTACCGGGCGGCGGCGCACCTGGCCCTCCTTCTCTGGCTCTGGCGGGAGCTGGCCGCCTTCCCGGACGGGACCGCGTACGCCTCCGTGACGTGGACGCTGTACGGGGTGGCCCTCCTGGCGCTCGCCCGTCCGGAGTGGGAGGAGAGCCGGCCGGTGGCGCACCTGGTATTCGCCGTGCTGGGGGCCATCCTCCTCCGGCACCTGGCGGACGCCGACCCGCTGGGGACGCTGCGCTCCCCCGCCGGGGGACGCCCCCACCTCCCGGTGCTGCACGCGCGCGGGCTCGCCGACCTGGCCACGGTGGCGCTGGCGTTCGGCGGGTCGTTCTTCCTGCGGGGCCCGGCCCGGACGGCGTACCGGCTGGGGGCGCACGCCGCGCTGCTGCAGTGGATCTGGCGGGAGTTCGCCGGGGTGCAGGGGGGCCAGGGGATCGTCTCCGCCCTGTGGGGGATCTACGGGGTGGGGCTCCTGGTGGTGGCGACGCTGCGCGGGTACGGCTTCTGGCAGGGGGTGGCCAAGGCCACGCTCCTGGTGCTGCTGGCCAAGATGTTCCTGGTGGACCTGCGCGCGCTGGAGGCGCTCTGGCGGGTGCTCCTCTTCTCCGGGCTGGGCGCCCTCTTCCTCCTCCTGAGCTACTACGTGGGGCGGCAGCGGCAGCTTCTGGCCCCTCACCGCGGCAACGGGTAGAGTCCGGCTTCCCCGCTCCGACGCCACACCACGACGGGAGAGAGAATGCGATCGATGCACGAAGCCGGCCCGCTCTTCGCGCGCGGAGGGGAGATGGCCGCGCTCTGCCGCGCCCGGGACTGGGCGGCCACCCCCCTGGGACCGGTGGCGGAGTGGTCGCGCAGCCTCCGGACGACGGTCGCCACCGTGCTGGCCTCCCGCCACCCCATGTTCCTCTTCTGGGGACCTGAGCTGGTCCAGATCTACAACGACGCCTACCGTCCGAGCCTGGCCGGCGGGGGGCGCCACCCTCGCGCCCTGGGGATGCGGGGGCGCGACTTCTGGACCGAGATCTGGGACATCATCGGCCCGCAGATCGCCGCGGTGATGACGCGCGGCGAGGCCACCTGGCACGTGGACCAGCTCGTCCCCATCGAGCGCAACGGGCGCATCGAGGAGGTCTACTGGACGTACAGCTACAGCCCGGTGCTCGACGACGACGGCCGGATCGGCGGCACCCTCGTGGTCTGCCAGGAGACCACCTACCGGGTGATCGCGGCGCGCCGCCAGGGCACGCTGCACCGGCTGGCGACGCTCGGGCCGTGGGAGAGCGCCTCCGCCGCTGCTGCCGAGGCGACGCGGATCCTCACCGCGGAGCCGCGCGACGTCCCCTTCGCCCTCTGCTTCCTCACCCCGACCGACGTACCCGGCGCCTGCGGGAAGGGACCGCTGGCGCCCGTCCACGCCGTCCACGTCCCCCCGGGGTCGGGACTGTGCGCGCCGGAGCGCTGGCTCCTCCCCGAGGCGGATCCCTCCGGTGGGGTGCGGCGGGTCGGCGTGGCCGGGGAGGCGGCCGCCGCGGGGGGGGACCCCTGGCCGGAGGCGCCCACCGAGGCCGCCGTCGTTCCCCTGGAGCACCCGGGGGACACCTCCCCGCTGGGGGCGCTGGTGCTGGGGCTGAGCCCGCGCCTCCCGTGGGACGAGCGCTACGAGGAGTTCGTGCGCGCAGCGGCGCGCGAGGTGGCGTCGCACCTGGCGGCGCGCCGGGACGAGGCCGAGCGCGAGCGGATGCGCCGCGCGCTGGAGCTGGAGCGGGCCCGGCTGGAGTACGTCTTCCGCCAGGCGCCCGCCTTCCTGGCTGTCGTGCGGGGTCCCGAGCACGTCTTCGAGCTGGTCAACGACGCGTACTACCGGCTCGTCGGCCACCGGGAGCTGGTGGGCAGGCCGGTGCTGGACGCCCTCCCGGAGGTCCGGGGGCAGGGCTTCAAGGAGATTCTGGACAACGTGCTGGCGAAGGGCGAGCCGTTCGTCGGCCGGGAGATCTCCGTCCTCCTGGCGCGCTCGCCGGGGGCGCCGCTGGAGGAGCGCTTCGTGGACTTCGTGTACCTGCCGCTGGTGGAGGCCGACGGGGCGCGCTCGGGGATCATCGCGCACGGGACGGATGTCACCGAGCAGGTCCTCGCCCGCCGGGAGCGGGAGCGGCTCCTGGGGGAGAGCGAGCGGGCCCGCGAGGCGGCGGAGGCGGCGCGCAGCGTGGCAGAGCAGGCGAACCTCGCCAAGGCGCAGTTCCTGGCGAACATGAGCCACGAGCTGCGGACTCCCCTCAACGCCATCGGCGGCTACACGGAGCTCATCGAGCTCGGTGTGCACGGGCCGGTCACCCCGGCGCAGGCCCAGGCGCTCGCCCGCATCCAGACCAGCCAGCGCCACCTGCTGGGCCTCATCAACGAGGTGCTGAACTACACCCGCGTGGAGGCCGGGGCGGTTCGCTACGAGCTGGAGTCCGTGCCGGTGGCTGAGGCGCTCTCCGCCGCGGAAGCGCTGATCGCGCCGCAGATGCGGGCCCGGAGACTCGCCTGCCGGAGCCTCTGTGGCGATCCAGCGCTGGAGGTGCGGGCCGACCGCGAGAAGCTGCAGCAGATCCTGCTGAACCTGCTCTCCAACGCCGTCAAGTTCACCCCGGCGGGCGGACACATCGACGTCCGCTGCGAGCGGACGCCCGCCGACGTGCTCGTGCGGGTCCGCGACACCGGCGTCGGCATCCCGGCGGAGAAGCTGGAGCTCGTGTTCG
>DATAAL010000619.1:0-3548 GCA_036260145.1 Longimicrobiaceae bacterium
GTCAGCGTCACCCCGGTCACGCCGTCTAGGTCGACGGCCGCGTTGCAGGTGCTCACGTCGTCGTTGCGGCAGGTTGTGGCGCTGGTGCCGCCGTCGACGGTGTTGGCGTTGGTGAGGTTCATCCAACTCAGCGACAGGTTCGCGGCACTAGTCGCCTGAATGCCGCTCCCGGTCGTGTTCTGGATCGTCCCGCCCGTGCCGGCCGATCCGGTCCCCGTCACCTGCAGTCCATTCACCGCTCCCGTGTTCGCCAATACGATGCCGTTGGCACCGTTGCTGGCCGATATGCTGCGGAACGTCAGACCACTCGCACCAATCGTGGTGTTCTCCACCCGCAGTGCCGTTCCGGCCGTCGTCCCGATCGCGTTGTTCGCGCCGGTGACCGTCACCGTCCCGCCGCCGGTGGCCAGGAACCCGGTTCCGGTAGTGGTGGCGATGCTCAGCCCGCCGCCTGCGAAGACGATGCTGGAGCCGGTATTACCCGCCAGCGTCACCGCCGCGCTCGTGCTGGTACTGAGCGCCTTGGCGGGGCCGGTGAAGGCGATGGTCCCCCCGGTGTTGTTCTGCACCAGGAACCCTCCCGATGCATCGCTGATCGACCCCGAGAGTGTCACCGTGCCACCCGTGCGGCCCGTGACCGACACTGCGCGCGCGCCGCTGCCGCTGATGTCGCCCGCATAGGTGATGTCCGCAGTGCCGCCACTGACCGACACCCCCACGCCCATCGCGCCGCTCACGCTCCCACCGGTCGCTGAGAGCGTGCCGGAGAGTCCGGACAGCTCCAGCCCCGCGCCTGTGCTGCTGGTCGACGAAACGTTGCCGAGGGAAGCAGCCACCGTCCCGTTCGCGAGGTCGAGCGCCGGGCCACCCTGCGCGCTCACGCTCAGCATCCCCGCCGTGAAGATGCCGAATCCGCTCCCCACGATCCCGGCGCCGTTCGACGACGCCACGTGCACCCCCTGCACCGTGTTGTTCGAGGCGAGCTGGATGGTAGCCCCCGCGTCGGCGCGGGTGACCGTCGGCGCGCTCCCGGCCGCCAGCAGGATCACCGGGTGTCCGTTCAGCGTCGCCATGACGTTCGAGGAGATCCCCTGGCCGGTGAGCGACTGTCCGTTCTTGAGCACGATCCCCTCGTCATACCCCGAGGCGCTCCCATTACCGGTGAGCAGGAAGATCGTCTCCCCCGCGGCCGAGGCGCTCTCCGCCGCCTTGAGCCTGACGAACGGCGAGGTGTCGCGCCCATCGCCCGGAGCGGAGCCGGCGTTCGAGACGTACCACACGCGGGTCGGCACCGCCACGGTCACGGTGGACGTACTCGTCGCGATCCCATCCGTCGCCGTATACGTGAAGCTGTCGCTCCCGGTGAAGCCCGGCGCGCTCAGGTACGTGAAGCTACCGTCCGCATTCAGCACCACCGCCCCTCCGTTCGCGGTCGGGAACGTCCCGGCGGTCGCCGTGAGCGTGTTGCCGTCGGGGTCGGTGTCGTTGGCGAGCACCCCCGGCGCGGGCACCGGAACCGTCACGTTGCCGATCGCCTCGAACGAATCGTCCGCGGACGTCGGCGGCTGGTTCGGCTGCTCGACCGTGAGCGAGGCCGTACCGGACACGTAGCCCAGGCTCGCCGTGATCGTCACCGTCCCCGGCGCCACACCCGTGGCCACGCCACCCGCGTCGACCGCGGCCACGGCGGCATTCGAACTGGACCAGGCCACTGTGGGCCCGCTGACCGGGTTGCCGTGCAGGTCCAGGAGCGTGGCCGCGAACTGCGCCGTCCCGCCCACGTTCACCGTGTCAGCTGCCGGCGCGACCACTACCTGTCCCACGATCCCCGTCTCGATGCGGAACTTGATGGGCAGCGTGCGGTCGTCCACCAGGGGGATGTACTGCTGTGTGTCCACGTTCTTCAGCTCACGCCCCGAGTTGACCACGTCCACGTCTGCGAAGCCCAGCAGCATCGTGCCTGCGTAGACGCTGATGCGGTACGTCTTCGTGGGATCCAGGTTGAAGAGATTGGTGTGCCAGTTGACGGCGTAGTGCTGGTCCGTCGTGCTCACCCGCACCACTTCCGAGCCAGCCCCGGAGGTGGTCGTGTAGGTGGCGATGGTGGCACCGCAGGCCGAGCCCGACAGCGCGCAGATCTCCACCCGGGGCGAGAGCGCCGGGTCGAAGCTCCCTGAGAACGACGGCGCCGACACCATCGGCGGGAGGAAGTAGAAACCGGGCACCGCACCCGCATGCGCGGCGTCCGAGATGTCGGGTGCGGGGCTCTCGGACGGGCCCAGGAGCTTTCCGGCATCGCCGGAACAGGCGGCAATGAGCAGGATCGCCGCGGCAAACGCGGCGCGCTTCACGTTCAACATGGTCGGTCCAACCTCCGAAGGGGTGGATACAGATTGGGAACTTGCAGGTAGATAGCGGAGGAACACCATTCGTGTCCCGCTGGTAGCGCATTGCCGAGGTGACAGCGGGGGGCGGGCCGGGGCACTTCAAGCCGAGGCGCACGACGTGCGTCCCCCAGCGGGGACGGGCGCGAGGCTGTACCGGCGGAAGCGGCACGCCCCCTGGGAGTCTCCGGAGGCGCCTTCCTGCAGGGCACGAAGCGGACCGACTCGAGGACCCGATTCCACTCTCCGCCAAGCTCATATTAGAAAGCCACTTATGACAAATTCATCCGGTTCCCCATACATCCACTACGTATATCATGGGACACGATCGCCCCAATTGTGGGGCAAACAAGCCCCACTTCACCCTTCGCAGCCGGGATATCCGACAACGAACCGGAGGCGATTTCAGCGCGAATCTCACCGGCTGTATCGCCTCCGGTCGGGAGGGAGTAGCACTGCATTGCTTCCTGCGATCCGCAGACCCGACGCGGGGAATCAGGACGGACCGGATACCGCTGCCGCGCCCGCCGGCGGCCGCTCCAGCAGGAGGTAGACACCCTTGTCGGCCTTCTCCACGAAACCCAGGCGCTCGTATAACCGGCGCGCGGGATTGAATACCTCTACGTGCACGCTGACCGCCTTCCCGTTGCGGTCCGCCTCCGTGAAGATCCGACTCAGCAGCGCGGTGCCAATCCCCGAGCCGCGGCACCTGGGGAGGAGGGCAATGTCCACTACCCGGATCTCGCGCTCCCAGCGGTCCACGTACAGCCGGCCGACCGGCTCCCCGTCCAGCAGCACCACGTCAAAACTGGCTCCGGCGTAGTGCTCAGTCCACCAGGTGTGCTGGGCGTTAAACTGCTGGCGAAGGAACACCTCCTTCTGCTCGTCGCTCCAGGGAACCGCTGCCAGCTCCTCCTCCCGGGTACTGGCGTACAGGCGGAACAGGAACTCCCGGTCGTCGGGGATGATCGGTCGAAGTGTCAGCCTCTCAGAGGCGGCGGTATCCATTCAGGCGGAGAGTTGAGGTGAAGACCGTGCTCGGGCCGTGCCGAGACCGGAAAGCCGCTGTCCGGAACCAAGATTTACGCCCGGTTCCGGACAGTTCTTTCTCGCCCTGACGCGAAGGGAACGACCCCACGGCCGTCCCGCCCCACCACACCCTCC
>DATAAL010000620.1:0-2307 GCA_036260145.1 Longimicrobiaceae bacterium
CGCGCCCGGCACGACCTCGGCGCGCAGCGTCTCGCGCGTCACCCCCGTGCGCTGCGCGACCTTGTCGACGTACAGGTCCTGCAGCACCGCGTCCTTGGGCGCGCGGAGCGTCGGCAGCAGCCGGTCCAGCCCCCGCCGGATCCCTTCCACGTCGCCCAGGTAGCCGCGCTCCTCCAGGATCTGGAGCTTCCGCTCCAGCACGTCCACGGCGTCGTCCAGGTACCTGCGGAGCGCCTTCTCCCCGCGGCTCCTCACCAGCGAGTCCGGGTCTTCCCCCTCCGGGAGGGTGGCGACCAGCACCTCCACCCCCGCCCTCAGCAGCTCGTCGCCGGCGCGGAAGGTGGCCCTGAGCCCCGCCCTGTCGCTGTCGTACAGGAGGATGGCGCGCGGGGCGTAGCGGGAGACCAGGTCGGCCTGCTCGGGGGTCATGGCCGTCCCCAGCGGCGCCACCGCGTTCTCCACCCCGTGCGCGGCCAGGGAGACGTAGTCCATGTATCCCTCCACCACCAGCACCGCCTCGGCCTTGCGGATGGCGCCGCGGCTCCAAACCAGCCCGTAGAGCGTCTCCCCCTTGTGGTAGATAGGGCTCTCGGGGGAGTTGAGGTACTTGGGGACGTGCTCCTCCGCCGCGCCGAGGATCCTCCCCCCGAAGGCCACCACCCGCCCGCCGAGGTCCTCGATAGGGAAGACGATCCGCCCGCGGAAGGCGTCGTACGGCTCCCTCCCCTGCTGCTTCGGCTCCTTGACCAGCCCCACGGCAAGGAGAAGGTCGTTGGAGATCCCCTGTTTACGCGCCGCGTCCCCGAATGCGGTCCACTCCTCCGGAGCCCACCCCAGACCGAACCGCTCCGCCGACTCCCGTCCGATCCCGCGCGACTGGAGGTACTCCCGCGCGCGCCTCCCCTCCCCCTCGTCCCGGAGCCTGCGCCGGAACCACTCGGCGGCAAACTGGTTGACATCGTACAGCCGGCGGTGGGGGTCGTCCTCCGGGCGGCGCTCCTCCCGTTCCAGGATCTCCACCCCGGCGCGGGCGGCCACGTAGCGAACGGCCTCCAGGAAGTCCATCCCCAGGTGCTTCATCGGGAAGGAGAAGATGTCCCCCGACTCCCCGCAGACAAAGCACTTGAAGATGTTCCTCTGCGGGTCCACGGAGAAATTCGGTCCCTCCCCCCCGTGCAGCGGGCAGGGTCCGCGGAAGGTCCTCCCCGAGCGCTTCAGACGCGTATGCTCGGAGACGATCTCCACCAGGTCGCCGCGGAGGCGGACTTCTTCGATGACTGCGTCGGGGATGGACATCGAGCGGCTACGGGATCACTCGGGAGACCGGGAGCGCCCGGACTAGTTAACCGAATACAATCCGAAGATAATGCTCCCGGCCTCCGGGCGCGAGAACGACGTCGCCTCTCCCGTGGAGCCGCGCCGATGTCACTCCGTGGGGTGGTCCTGCAGCCTTGAGGCGACGAACGCGGCGATCTCCGCGCGCCCCGCTTCCGAGAGGTCGACGAACTCCGCGGCGGCCCAGGCCCCGCTCTTCCCCTCCTCCGGCGGGAACCACTCGGAGCGGACGACCCGCGCTGTGCACGGCGGCGTGGCCGCGGAGGGGAGGTGCAGCACCAGGCGCAGCTCCTCGCCGATGGCGAGCTGCGCCGGGACCCGCATCATCACCCCGCCCTCGCTGAGGTTGAGGGTGAGGGTGGTGAAGCGCGCCAGCCCCTGGATTCCCGTACGCTCCACGGGAGCCGCGATCTCCACGTCCACCCGCCGGTACCGGCGGCGCTCGACGCGGGGACTCTCCGGGTCCCGGTCCGTGTCGGCCGCGCCGGTCATGCGAATTCCACCACCGTCACACCCGTCCCTCCTTCGAAGTGGTCGCCGGGGCGGTAGGAGATCACCCGGCGGTCGTGCTTCAGCAACTCCTGCACCCGCTCCCGCAGCACCCCCATCCCCTTGCCGTGAATGATCCGGAAGGAGGGGAGCCCGGCGAGGATGGCGTCGTCCAGCGCCTTGCCGAGGCGGATCTCCAGCTCGTCCACCCGCAGTCCGCGCAGGTCCACCTCCGGCCTCGCCTCGGCGCCCGACGAGGCGTACCCGCCCCCCCATCCGCTCGACTGCTGCCTGCGGGGCTCCTGGTCACCGGGGGGGAGGAGCGACAGGTCGTCGCGCGGGAGGAGGAGCCGGAGCGAGCCGGCCTCCACCATCGCCTTGCCGTCGCGCAGCTCCACCACCATCCCGGTCCGCCCCAGCGACTCGATCCGTACCCGCGCCCCCACCTCCAGCTCCGCCGCGCGCCGGGACCCGCCGGCGCGC
>DATAAL010000621.1:0-10160 GCA_036260145.1 Longimicrobiaceae bacterium
GCCGGGAGTGAAACCCTTCTCTCCCCGGAAACACGCTGGATCCTGGAGATCCTGCGCCTGCCGTACCTGGTGCTCGACGCGGAGCACCGCGTGCTGACCGCCAGCCAGGAATTCTGTACGAGCCTCCACCTCTCGGTCGACGAGGTGGTCGGCCGTCCGCTCTTCGGGATCGCCGGTGGGGAGTGGGACGTCCCCCCCCTGCGCGCGCTGCTGGAAGCGCCGCCAGGCGACCGTGGTGGAGGGGAGGGCCGCGAGGGGGAGCACGCCTTCCCCCGGCTGGGTGGCAGGGTGCTGAGCCTGAAGGTCCGCCCGCTCGCCGGGGACGGGCGATGTGGGGGGTACCTGGTGGTGCTGGAGGACCCGGTGAGACCGCGCCGTACCCCGCCCGGGGGTGCTTCCCCGGCGGAGCTCTTCTCGCGGATCGTGACCGACGGGCGCAGCGACCTGGTGCTCGTGTACGGGGCCGATGGGGAGCTGCGGCACGCCAGCGACTCGGCGCAGGCTCTGCTCGGCTACACCCCGGAGGAGCTGAAGAAGGTGGGGATGGACCCGTTGATCCACCCGGACGACGCGGAGGAGTACCGGCAGTTCTTCCAGGGTGCCCGCATCGGAGGGATCTCCGCGGGGCTCGCGTACCGGGTGCGCAGGAAGTGCGGTGAGTACGTGTGGCTCGGCGTGACGGCGCGCCCGGTGCACGACGCGGAAGGGAGGATCGTCCAGGTGCAGCTCGTGGGGCGCGACATCACCCAGCGCAAGCGCACCGAGGAGGCGCTCCACTGGCTCACCCGCCAGATCCGGCTGATCCTGAACTCCGCGGGGGAGGGGATCTTCGGACTGGACCTCGCCGGGACGATCACCTTCATCAACCCCGTGGCCGCACGGATGCTGGGGTACGAGGAGGAGGAGGTGATCGGGAACGCGCACCACTCGCTCTTCCACCACTGCCGGGAGGACGGATCGCAGCTCCCGGCGGAGGAGTGCGCCATTCACGCCACCCTGCGCGACGGGGTCCCGCACCAGGTCTCGGACGAGGTGTTCTGCCGCAAGGACGGGACGACCTTCCCCGTAGACTACACCGCCACACCGGCGCTGGAAGGCGAGAAGATCATGGGTGCCGTGGTCACCTTCCGCGACATCACCGCGCGGCGGGAGGCCGAGGCCAGCCTTCGCCGGTCGGAGTGGCTGGCCGGGATCGGCCAGACCGTGCTCGCCCTCCGGCACGAGATCAACAACCCCCTCACCTCCATGCTCACGGACGCAGCCCTCCTGGAGATGGAGGGGAACACGCCCGAGGAGGAGCGCGAGATGGTGAGCTCCATCGTCCGGCAGGCCCGCCGCATCCGCGACGTGGTGCACCGTCTGGCGGAGCGCCGGGATTACTACGCCGTCCGGCAGGTAGGTGAGTCGCGCATGCTCGACCTCTCCGATTCCACGCCGGGGTCCCCTCCCCCCTTCCGTTGACCGTCCGCCCCCCCGGGGCGCCTTGCTTTCTCCCGGATCTCCCCGCAAAATAACTGTTTTGGCCGGTACCGGCGCGGCGCGGAACTCGCGGTGCGAACGGGACGGACCATCTCAGGAGCAGGACGCTGTTCGAATTCCGCATCGACGCTACCGAGGGCGCGGCACGCGCCGGGACGCTCCACCTCCCCCACGGACCGGTGGAGACCCCGGTGTTCATGCCGGTGGGCACCCAGGCCGCGGTCAAGACCCTCGTCCCGGAGGAGGTGGAGGCGCTGGGGGCGCAGATCATCCTGGCCAACACCTACCACCTGTACCTCCGCCCGGGCCACGAGCTGGTGCGGGAGATGGGTGGAGTGCACCGCTTCCAGGGGTGGACGCGGCCGATGCTCACCGACTCCGGCGGGTTCCAGGTCTTCTCGCTGGCGGACATCTCGCGGATCGAGGAGGAGGGGGTCACCTTCCAGAGCCACATCGACGGCTCGCGGCACCTCTTCTCCCCGGAGCGGGTGATGGAGATCGAGCAGGCGCTGGGGGCCGATGTCATCATGGCCTTCGACCAGTGTCCGCCGGGGCAGGCGGACCGGGAGCTGGCCACGGAGGCCTACCGGCGGACGCTGCGCTGGCTGGAGCGCTGCCGGACCCGGTTCGCCGAGCTGCGCGCGCAGGGAGGACCCGAGCAGACGCTCTTCCCGATCGTGCAGGGGGGCACCCACGCGGAGCTGCGCCGCGAGTCGGCGCGGGGGACGCTGGAGCTGGGCGAGTGGGAGGGGATCGCCATCGGGGGCCTCTCCGTCGGCGAGCCGAAGCCCGTGATGTACGATATGCTGGAGGTGCTGGAGCCGGAGCTCCCCGCGCGGCTCCCCCGCTACCTGATGGGGGTGGGGTACCCGGACGACCTGCTGGAGGGGATCGCCCGGGGGGTGGACATGTTCGACTGTGTGGCCCCCACCCGCAACGGGCGGAACGGGGCGGCGTGGATCGCCGGCGAGGGACAGATCAACATCAAGGGCCTGCGCTTCCGCGCGGATCGGGGACCGCTGGACCCGGAGTGCGACTGCTATACCTGCCGCAACTTCACCCGGGCGTACCTCCGCCACCTCTACGTGGCGGACGAGCCGGTGATCCTGCGGTTGATCTCGCTCCACAACCTGCGCTTCCTGGTGCGCCTGGCCGACCAGGCGCGGGAGGCGATCCGCGAGGGGCGGTTCCACTCCTGGAGCCGCGCATGGCTGGAGCGCTTCCGGACGGCGCGCGCGGCGTCCGGCCGGACGTGACCCGTACACCTTCAGAGACGGCGGACAGATCCGTGGCTACCATCCTTCTCCTGCAGACGAGCGGAGCGAGCGGCTCCTCCATCGCCATGATCCTGCAGGTCGTGCTCATCGTGGGGATCTTCTACTTCCTCCTCATCCGCCCGCAGCGCCAGCAGGCGAAGCAGCACCGCGAGATGGTCGCTGCGCTGAAGCGCGGGGACCGGGTGGCGACGCTCGGGGGGCTGGTGGGCGAGATCGTGGCCCTCAACGACGACGTGGTCACCCTCAAGACGGGCGAGGCGCGGGTGGTGGTGGAGCGGAACAAGGTGGCCCGCCGGATGAACGAGGGCCCGGCCACCGCGGAGAAGTGATGTCGCTGCTGAAGATCGAGCTGCTCGGCTCGGAGGTGCTGCGCCAGCGGGCCTGCGAGGTGGAGGAGGTCGACGACGAGCTCCGCCGCCTGATCGACGACATGTTCGAGACGATGTACAAGGCGGAGGGGGTGGGGCTGGCGGCGCCCCAGGTGGGGGTGTCGCGGCGGGTGATCGTGGTGGATGTGCACGACGAGGAGGTGGAGCCCTTCGCCCTGATCAACCCGCGGGTGGTGGAGGCGAGCCGCGAAGCGGAGAAGGCGGAGGAGGGGTGCCTCAGCATCCCCGGGATCTCCGCCGCGGTGGAGCGCCCGGCGCGGGTGGTGGTGGAGGGGCTGGACCGTGACGGGAAGCCGGTGCGCGTGGAGGGTGACGGGCTGCTGGGCCGCTGTCTGCAGCACGAGATCGACCATCTGGACGGGGTGCTCTTCATCGACCGGGTGTCGCCGCTGAAGCGGAAGATGCTCCTCCAGAAGTGGAAGAAACGGGGATGAGGGTCCTGTTCTGGGGCACGCCGGACTTCGCGCTCCCGGCCTTCCGCGCCCTGACGGACGAGGGGCACCAGGTGGTGGGGGTGGTGACGCAGCCGGACCGCCCGGCCGGGCGCGGGCGGGGGACCGCCATGTCACCCGTCAAGGAGGTGGCGGTCGCGGAGGGGATCCCGGTCCTGCAGCCGGAGCGCGCCCGCGGACCGGAGTTCATGGACCGGGTCCGCGCGCTGGACCCGGAGCTCTCGGTGGTGGTGGCGTACGGGCAGATCCTTCGACCGGAGATCCTGGAGCTTCCCCCCCGGGGCTCCATCAACCTCCACGCCTCGCTCCTCCCGGAGCTGCGCGGCGCGGCGCCGATCCAGTGGGCCGTGATCCGGGGCTACGAGGTGACCGGGGTGACGATCATGAGGATGGAGGCCGGGCTGGACTCGGGCCCCATGCTCTTCCGGGTGGAGGAGCCGATCCGGTCGGACGAGTCGGCGTCGGAGCTGGCGGCGCGCCTGTCGGAGATCGGGGCGGAGGCGCTGATCGAGACCCTCGCGCTGATGGAGGCCGGTACGCTTCTGGAGGTGCCGCAGGACCACGACCGCGCGACGTACGCTCCCAAGCTGGACCGGGGGGTGGCGCGACTGGACTGGACGCTCCCGGCGAGGGAGGTGGCGCGCTGGATCCGCGGGCTGGACGACGTTCCCGGCGCGTGCAGCCCGCTCGGGGATCGCGGACCGGTCAAGCTCTTCCGGCCGCGCGTTGAGCCCCGCCCGGGGGAGCCCGGTCGGGTGCTGGACGCCGACCCGCGGGCGGGGGTCCTGGTGGCGTGCGGGGAGGGGGCGGTGTGGATCACCGAGGTGCAGCCCCCCGGGAAGCGGCGGATGACGGCGGGGGAGTGGGTACGGGGGCGGGGGATCGCGGTCGGGGAGCGGTTTGGCTGAAGCACGGACCCGCGAGGTCCCGCCCCTCCACCTCGTCACGGACGACGGGGTGCTCGCCCGGCCCGACTTCCCGCAGCGCGCGGACGAGGTCCTGCGGGCGGGCGGGTGCCGGGTGGCGCTCCATCTCCGGGGCCCACGGACCGGGGGGCGACGGCTGTACGGGCTGGCGGCGGAGCTGGCTCCCGTTGCCCGCGGGTGCGGGGCGCTGCTCCTGGTGAACGACCGGGTGGACGTGGCGCTCGCCGCGGGGGCGGACGGGGTGCAGCTCGGGCGCCGGGGGATCCGAGCGATGGATGCCCGGGTGCTGCTGGGGCCGGGGCGGGTGATCGGGTCCTCGGTCGGTGCCCTGGAGGAGGGACGACACGCGGTGGATGGGTCCGACTTCCTCCTCGTCGGGAGCGTGTATCCCACCCCGTCGCACCCCGGGCGCGAGGGGATCGGACCGGCCGGGCTCCGTATGCTCGTGGGTCTCGGGATCCCGGTGGTCGGGATTGGAGGCGTGGTCCCGGAGCGGGTGGCGGAGGTAGGGCGTGCTGGAGCGCGTGGGGTGGCGGTGCTGCGCGGGGTCTGGGGCGCGGCAGACGCGGTCGGGGCGGTATTGAGGTACCTCCAGGCGTGGAAGGATGCCGATGCGTGAGGAATCGCGGGTCCGGGTTCAGGTGAACGGCGAGGCGCGGGAGATCCCGGCCGGGCTCACGGTCGACGGGCTCCTTCGCCACCTCCAGCTCCACCCGCGGCTGGTGGTGGTGGAGCACAACGGGGAGATCCTTCGCCGGGACGGGTACGACTCGGCTCCCGTGGGGGAGGGGGACACGCTGGAGCTGGTGCACTTCGTCGGGGGCGGCTGAACGGGACAAGCGAGATATCCAACGATGGCGACTGTAGATGCGGAGACGCGGGTGGGGGGCGAGCCCCTGGTCATCGCCGGGCGCGAGCTGCGCTCGCGGCTCATGGTGGGTACCGGGAAGTACCGCACCAACCAGCAGATGGTCGAGGCGATCGAGGCTTCGGGGGCGGAGGTCGTCACCGTGGCGGTGCGCCGGGTGGACCTGGACCGCACCCGGGAGGAGGGGGTCCTCTACCACCTGGATCCCGAGCGCTTCCTCCTCCTACCGAACACCGCGGGGTGCTACACGGCCGAGGATGCGGTGCGCTACGCCCGCCTCGCGCGAGCCGCGGGGTTCACGGACTGGGTGAAGCTGGAGGTGATCGGCGATCAGGAGACGCTGCTCCCGGACACCGAGGCCACCCTGCGGGCGGCCCGGGAGCTGGTGGCGGACGGCTTCAGGGTGCTTGCCTACACCAGCGACGACCTGGTTACCGCCCTCCGGCTGGAGGACGCGGGGTGCGCCGCGGTGATGCCGCTGGCCTCCCCGATCGGGAGCGGACTGGGGCTCATCAACCCGTTCAACATCCGGACGATCAAGAGCCGCCTCTCGGTGCCGGTGATCGTGGACGCGGGGGTAGGCACCGCTTCCGACGCCGCGGTGACGATGGAGCAGGGGGTGGACGGGATCCTGATGAACACGGCGCTCGCCGAGGCGGAGGACCCGGTGACGATGGCCCGCGCGATGGCGCTGGCCACCGAGGCGGGGAGGCTCGCCTACCTGGCCGGACGGATGCCGCGGCGGGAGCGGGCGGTGCCGTCCAGCCCGCGCAGGGGGATGCTCGGCTGAGGGGCCCGTGAGGCGATGCCGCCGCGCGTGACCCCGGCCCGCCTGGCCGCGCTGGAGACCCTCCGGCGCGTCCGCGGGGGCGAGCTGGCCGACCGGGCGCTGGAGCGGGCGGTGGCGGAGCTCCCGGTGCGGGACCGCGCCTGGACGCAGGAGCTGGTGTACGGTACCTTGCGCCTCCGTGGCCGGCTGGACTTCCTTCTGGACGCGCTGGTGCGGGGAGGGACCGCTTCGCTGGGTCCGGGGGTGCTGGACGTCCTCCGCCTCGGCGCCTACCAGCTCCTGGAGATGGGGAGCGTCCCGCCCTACGCGGCGATCTCCCAGTCGGTGGAGCTGGCGCGGGCGGCCGGGGAGCGGAGGGCCTCGGGGCTGGTCAACGGGGTCCTCCAGGCGCTGCGCAGGCGCGGCGCGGAGATCGCCTTTCCGGACCGCGCCTCCGACCCCGTGGCGTACCTCGCCGCGTGGCACTCCCACCCCCGCTGGCTGGTGGAGCGCTGGGTCGCGGGGTGGGGGGTGGAGGAGACCGGGGCGCTCCTGGAGGCCAACAACCGCCGTCCGGAGCTGTATGTCCGTCCCCTGCGCCTGTCGGTCCGGGAGGCGCGGGAGCGGCTGGAGCGCGCGGGGATCGGCTCCGAACCCGTCGCCTTCGCTCCCGACTCGCTGCGCATCCTCCCTCCGGCCGGGGCAGCCGAAGTGCTGGCCGCGATCCCGGCGACGGTGCAGGACCCGGCGGCGGCGCTGGTGGTGCGCTACGCGGCGGTTCCCGCGGGAGAGCGGGTCCTGGACCTGTGCGCGGCCCCCGGTGGGAAGGCGCTGGGGGTGGCGGAGCGGGCGGGGTACGTAGCCGCCGCGGACCTCTCGGTGGGACGTCTCCGCCGCGTGCGGGAGAACGCGGCGCGCGTGGGGGAGCGGGTCGGACTGGTGGTCGCTGACGCGCGGCGGCCTCCCTTCCGCCCGGCGGATGCGGTGCTCCTGGACGCTCCCTGTACCGGGACGGGGACCTTTCGCCGCCACCCGGACGGGCGCTGGCGCGTGCGGGAGGCCGACCTCGCGGCGCTCGCCGCGCTCCAGGGGGAGCTGCTCGACCAGGGCGCCGCCCTGGTGCGGCCCGGTGGGCTCCTGGTGTACTCCACCTGCTCGCTGGAGCCGGAGGAGAACGGCCTCCAGGTGGAACGGTTCCTGGACGCCCACCCCGGGTTCGAGATCGAGCCTCCCGGGGACACGGTCGACGGGGAGCTGCTCGATTCGCGGGGTGAGCTCCTGGTCCTCCCCCAGCGCACGGGAGTGGACGGGTCCTTTGCGGCTCGCTTGCGGAGACGATCTTGACGAATCGACCGGGTCGGAGGAACGGGAGGCTTTCTTTCACTCCCGACCGGAAGCGGCTCTTCCGCCGGGTGGTGGGGCTCGGGCTGGGCGCTTTCGCGCTAGGATACCTGCTCACCACGCTGATCGTCTTCCCCGGATTCGGACGGCAGGCGATCGTGACCGTGCCGGACCTCCGCGGGAGAACGCTGCAGACGGCGCGGCGCGCCGCGGGTGAGGTCGATCTCCAGGTGGAGCAGGGGACCTCCCTCTCCCACCCCACCCTCCCCGCGGGAGCCGTGCTGGCGCAGAGCCCGCTCCCCGGGCAGGAAGTCACCCGGGGCGCGGTGATCCGCGTCACCCTGAGCGCGGGGCGCCAGAGGCGCGCCGTCCCGGAGGTCGGCGATCTCACCGCGGCGGAGGCGCGGGACCTCCTCACCCGCCTGGGCTTCGTGGTGCGCGTGCGCCGGACGGTCTCCGAGCGCGCCGAGGGACGGGTCCTGGGGGTGAGACCCGAGCCGGGGACGCAGCTCCCGGTTCCCTCCCTGGTGGAGCTGACGCTGAGCGCGGGCCCCCCGGTAGTGGTGGTCCCCAGGGTCGCCGTCCCCGACCTCACGGGGCTCCCGGAGCCCGCGGTGCGAGAGGCGCTGGAGCAGGCCGGTCTGCGCCTGGGGAGCGTCGACTACGCGGACTCCGACGTTCCCCTCGGAGGAGTGGCCTCGCAGCGTCCCGCGGCCGGGGACAGCGCCCGGGCCGGTACGGCGGTCGACATCACCATTTCCGGGACCGCGCCGCCGGGCGCGGTTCAGCCGCCCCCGTCTCCGGACACCGCCTCCTCCCCGCCTCCGGGCCTGTGACTTTCAGGCCGGGGATGAGATACGGGCACGTGTAGGAGCAAACATGCGTGGAATGGATCGCCAGTGGTGGACCGTGGGGGGTGTGCTCCTCCTCCTCGCCGGACTGGTCGGCGCCGGGTGGGTGGTGCGCGACCGCTTCCTCCCGGTGGAGGTGGGCACGCGCGCCCCGGGGTTCTCCGCCCGCGACCTGCGGGGACGGCCGGTGTCGCTGGACGACCTCCGCGGGGAGGTGGTCCTCCTCAACATCTGGGCGACCTGGTGCGCGCCCTGCCGCGAGGAGATGCCCTCACTGCAGCGCCTCCACCAGCGCCTGGCTCCCGAGGGGCTGCGCATCGTCGCCGTGAGCATCGACGCCGCGCCGGGGACGATCTCCGCCGCGGGCCAGCCGGGTGGCGACGTGGCCGCCTTCGCGCGGGAGCTGGACCTCACCTTCACCCTCTGGCAGGACCCTTCCGGCGAGATCCAGCGGATTTACCGGACCACCGGCGTCCCCGAGTCGTTCGTCATCGACCGCGACGGCACCATCGTGAAGAAGGTCATCGGCGCGACCGAGTGGGATTCCGGCGCCACGGTGGAGCTCCTCCAGCGCCTCCTGAAGAGCTGACGCGTGCGGACCCCGCTGCGGACGCTGACGCGGAACTGGAAGCTGAAGCTGGCCGCGCTCACCCTGGCCGTGCTCCTCTGGGTGGTGGTGAGCGCGGAGCAGATCACCACGCAGTGGATCGAGGTCCCGGTGCGCATCACCCCCCGCGACTCGGCCTTCGTGGTGACCGGGGGGCCGGTGCCGCGGGTGGTGGAGGTGCGTTTCGCGGGTCCCGGCCGGGAGCTGTGGGAGCTCGCCCTGGAGGATCCCGTCCTGGTCCTCCCGATCGACGAGGTGGAGCGGGAAAGTCAGCTCTTCCCGCTGGATCCGCGGATGGTGCGCATCCCCAACGGGCTCTCCGTGACCCCGCTCGACGTGCGTCCGAGCAGCGCCCGCGTCCTGTTCCAGCGGCTGGTCACGCGCGAGGTCCCGGTCCGCGTCCGGATCGGTCGGAGGTCGAGGGAGCGTTACGTGGTCGAGGACACCCTGCGGGTCTCCCCCACGCGGGTCCGGGTGACCGGCCCGGCGGACCGGGTGGCGAGGCTGGGCGCCGTGGTCACGCGCCCGCTCGACTTCAACCCCGGCGACTCCGCTTTCTCCCGCGTCCTGGCGCTCGACCGCGACTCGCTCTCGGGGGTACGGGCCTCGTCGCTCACCGTGCGGGTCACGGGGAGCGTGGATCGCGTGGTGGAGCGGCTCGTCCCCGGCGTGGCCGTGGTGCCGCCGGCGGGAGTGAGAGTGGAGCCGACGGAGGTGGAGGTGCGGGTGACCGGCCCCTCCCGGCAGGTGCGCGCCCTCGCCCCCGCCTCATTGCGTGCGGTCATGGCGATCGATTCCCTCCCCCGGCCGCTCCCCGGGGACGGGGTCCCGGTCCCCGTGGTCGTCACCGACCTCCCTCCGGGCCTCGGCAGCCGGACGATTCCCGCCCTGGTGCGCCTGTTCCCGGTGGCTCCGACCACCTCGCCCGACAGCGCTGCCCCGCCCGACGGAGTGCGCCCGTGAGCCGTCCGCTGGTGCTGGGGATCGAGACCTCCTGCGACGAGACCTCCGCCGCCGTGCTGGCGGGGGAGACCGAGCTGCTGGGCCACGTCATCTTCTCCCAGGACGTGCACCGGCTCTACGGGGGGGTGGTCCCGGAGATCGCCTCGCGCGCCCACCTCCGCACCGTGGACGACGTGGTGGGGGGTGCGCTCCGGGAGGCGGGGGTCGGGATGGCGGAGGTCGACGTGGTGGGGGTCAC
>DATAAL010000622.1:0-1561 GCA_036260145.1 Longimicrobiaceae bacterium
AATCATCTTCATGGTCTGCTGCCGCTGCTCTATCACCTTGGCGTTCTGAGCCATCACCCAAGTGGTACAAACAGCAAGTGCCGCCAAGCCTGCGAACACGCGAAGCATCTCAATCCTCCCAAACAGCCACGGCGGCATGCAGTCGCCTCAATTCCGCAGGGGAAAGCGAAGGACGAGTGCCCGCCCAGATCAGCCCAGACCAGACTTCCCTCGCCCGGGCAGAATTAGAATACTTCGACACTGCGGACTGTAAACGCTGCCACGGAGAGTTTATTTTGCGTGAGGCGCGGGAATAAACTGACTGCACCGAGCGTCCGCTGCGTGACACAACGGAGTCCATTGTGCCCTCTCGCCGGGAAGCTGTCGCCGCGGAGATTCCGCGCCTGCGTCGCTACGCAAGGGCGCTGCTCGGCGACGACGGCGAGGCGGACGATCTCATCCAGGACACCCTCGAGCGCGCTCTGGCCCGCCTGCCGCAGTGGCGGGAAGGCGACAGCCCGCGCAAGTGGCTGTTCTCCATCCTGCACAATCTCTACGTGGACGGCTTGCGGCGGAGGTCGCGGCGGCCGCCGCATGTCGGCCTCGAAAGCGTGGGACCGGACCAGCATGCGCCGTCTGCCGATGGCGCGAGCGGCCACGATCTCGATCACGCTCTCCAGCTCTTGAGCAGCGAGCAGCGCCAGGTCGTTCTGTTGGTTGGTCTAGAGGGTCTCACCTATGCCGAGACCGCGGACATCCTGGATATTCCCGTAGGCACGGTCATGTCGAGGCTGTCACGGGGCCGCGAGCGGCTGCGTGCGCTGATGGACTACGGCGGCGGTGACAAGAACGGCCGAGCGACGTTGCGGAGGATCAAGTGACCCCGCGCCGCTTGAGCGAGACCGACCTGCACGCCCTTGTCGATGGCGAACTCGCGCCGGAGGAGCGCGACGAGCTGGAGGCCGCGCTGGCAAGCTCACCCGCGGACGTGGAGGTGGTCCGGCAAATTCGCGACCTGAACGACGCGCTCAAGCAGCGCTACCCGGTCAATGTTAACGAGCCCCTCCCGGAGCGGTTCAAACCGGCCCTGCGGGGGTTGGCGCGACGCCCCCTGGCCGTTAGCAGATGGGCGGCATGGGGATGCATCGCCGCCTTGCTCATGCTCGTGGCCGGTACTGCCGGCTACACCCTGCGCGGTCCTGTTGCGGAGCGGCGGGGCGAGGAGGGGCAGCTCGCTGCCGCCGCCGTCGGTGCCCATCGCATCTACACAGCTGAGGTGCGGCACGCGGTCGAGGTGAAGGCGGACGAAGCCCATCTCGTGCGCTGGCTCGCCAAGCGGCTCGGGGCCGACGTGCGCGCGCCCTCGCTCACGGACCAGGGATGGCGGCTGATGGGCGGCCGTCTCCTGCCTGATCATGGCCTTCCGGCCGCGCAGTTCATGTACGAGGACGCCAGCGGGCGGCGGCTGACGCTCTACGTGCGGAGGGAGACGGGGCTCACCAACACCGCCTTCCGCTTCTACGAGAAGGACGGCTTCGGCTCTTTTTACTGGATCGACCGGCCGCTCGCCTATGCCCTGTCG
>DATAAL010000623.1:0-2294 GCA_036260145.1 Longimicrobiaceae bacterium
CCCCCCCCACGCCAATCGAGAATCTCCAGCTCCTCAGAACGACCGGACCTCGGCAGGCGGGAGCTCACGATTCCACGAAGCACCAGAAGCGGCAGTCGTCGCCGCATGTACTCACAACCGACAGGGCCCATGCAGAACGAAGTTGCCGAGCGGGTGATGACCGTCGTGGCGAAGAGCCAGCGGATCCCCCGCGAGAAGGTCATGCTCGCGAGCTCCTTCGACGAACTGGGGATCGACTCGTTGGGAGGCATCAGCATCATGTTCGACCTGGAGACGGAGTTCGGCATCTCGCTGTCGGAGGAGAGCGCGGGGCAGCTCAGGACCATCCAGGACTTGGTCAACGGGGTCGAGGCGCTGCTGCGCACCCCCGAGGCCGTAGCGGCGGTTGAGGGCTGATCGGATGCACCCCCGTCGCGTCGCGGTTACCGGGATGGGGATCATCTCTCCGCTCGGCCGCATCACCGCAGAGTTCGGGGACGCCCTGAGGCAGGGACGGTCCGGAATCGCCGAGATCTCCCTGCTGGATCCCGCCCAGCTCCGATGCCGGTGGGGAGGCGAGATCCGCGGATACGACCCGCTGGAGCACTTCTCGCCCCAGGCGGAGCTCTACCTGGACCGGTTCGCTCAGCTCGCGCTGGTCGCCGCCCGCGAGGCGATCCGCGACGCGAGCCCCGCCTGGACGGAGGCGCTCCGGGCCTGCACGGCCGTGGTCACCGGGACTTCGATCGGAGGCCAGTCGACCCAGGACGAGGGGTTCCGGAAGCTGTACGGCGAGGGAGAGGCGCGCGTGCACCCCCTCAGCCTCCCCCGGAGCATGGCGAACGCCGGTGCCGGACACATCGCGATGGAGCATGGGCTCAGGGGGCCCGCCTTCACGCTGTCCACTGCGTGCGCGTCGGGAAGCCATGCCATCGGCCACGCGTTCTGGCTGGTCCGCAGCGGGGTCGCGGACGCGGCCGTGGTCGGCGGGAGCGAGGCGCCGTTCAGCCTCGGGAACTACCGGGCGTGGGAGGCGCTGAAGGCGCTCGCCCCTGACGCCTGTCGCCCCTTTTCGCGGGACCGGCGCGGGACGGTGCTCTCCGAGGCCGGCGCGATGCTGTTCCTCGAGCCCCTCGACGCCGCCCTGGCCCGGGGCGCAGCCGTCCACGGGGAGATCGTCGGATTCGGGATGTCTGCGGATGCGCACCATCTCACGCATCCTTCCGCCGCGGGCGCCGCGGAGGCGATGCGGGCGGCGCTGCGCGACGCGGACCTCCAGCCCGAGCGGGTCGGGTACGTCAACGCGCACGGGACGGGAACTGCGGTCAACGACCGGACGGAGACCGCAGCGATCCGGGAGGTGTTCGGGTCCCATGCGTCCCGGCTCGCCGTGAGCTCCACCAAGTCGATGCACGGTCACGGGCAGGGAGCGGGAGGCGCGATGGAGGCGATCGCCACGCTGCTGGCTCTCCGGGACAGCGTGCTGCCGCCTACGATCAACTACTCGGAGCCGGATCCCGAATGCGACCTGGACGTGGTGCCGAACCAGCCCCGGGCCGCGGAGACGGAATACGCACTGTCCAACTCGTTCGGATTCGGCGGCCTCAACGCCGTCCTCGCGTTCCGGCGGTATCCATGCAACTGAGCACCCGGAGAGACATGTCCGCGCTAGGTCCAGCCAGGTCCGGCCTCGACGATCCTGCCCGGCATTGCCAGCCGGTCGCGGGCGAGGCGCTCTCGCACCCGCTTCCGGAGCCGCTCGGGCCGAAGGAGCTCACCCGGGGCGAGGCTCTGGCGCTCGCCC
The DNA here is from genome assembly GCA_036260145.1 of Longimicrobiaceae bacterium. Taxonomy (GTDB): domain Bacteria; phylum Gemmatimonadota; class Gemmatimonadetes; order Longimicrobiales; family Longimicrobiaceae; genus JAFAYN01. The sequence continues at coordinate 1,784 of DATAAL010000623.1, forward strand.
TGGTGGTGGCGATCGCCGCGCACGCGATCCCGGCCTGGCACGTCTTCGGGAGACTCTGGACGGAAGACGCGCTCGGCTTCCGAGCCGTTCCCTGGCGGACCTTCCGGTACATCCTGTTCCTGCTCTTCGGCTTGCTGCTGACACTTCCCACGCGTCGGCGCAGCGGGCTCGTCCTCGGGGACATCCGCTCCCAATGGCGCCGTGTCCTGCTGGTCTGCGGCGGGCCGGTACTGATCACCGCCCTCGTCTATCCTCTGCTTCCAGTGCGGCCGTTCGCGAACGCGGGGTTCCAGATGTGGGCGATCTCGCCGCTCGCCCAGAGCCTCGTTTTCATCGGGTACATCTACGGGCGGCTGGATACCGTGTTCTCGGACTTCGTCCACCCGCGGCTGCCGGTCCGCCAGTCCCTGGTGATCACGGCCGGGCTCTTCGCCCTGTGGCACGTCCCCGGCTTCTGGAGCCTGCCCGCCGGGTACGCCCTCTTCCAGCTGTTCTACACGAGCGTGGCTTA
>DATAAL010000624.1:0-11371 GCA_036260145.1 Longimicrobiaceae bacterium
AATCATCTGCAACGGGAGCCGAACGAGACCGCCATGGATCCGCAGTGGGATGACAGCCTGCCGATATACCGGCAACTGCGCGATCGGGTGGTTGCGATGATCCTGGAAGGGGTCCTCAAGGAAGGCGATCCGTTGCCATCGGTCCGCAGCGTGGCAGCCGAGTTCAGGCTCAACCCGCTGACGGTCCTGAAGGGCTACCAGCAGCTGGTCGACGAGCAGCTCGTCGAATCGAAGCGGGGTCGCGGCATGTTCGTCAAGCCCGGCGCGCACGAACTGCTGCTGGAGGCTGAGCGCCAGAGGTTTCTCGCGGAGCAGTGGCCCAGAATCCACGCGACCATCCAGCGGCTCGGCCTGACGGCGCGGGAGCTCCTGGCTGCCCCCGCGACCGGGGCGACCGGGTCGGACGCCGCAAAGGAGCGCTGAAGCCATGGCATGCATCGAAGCACGCGGTCTCCGCAAGACGTTCGGCACCACCGTCGCGCTGGACGGCATCGACCTGCGGGTCGAGGAGGGCCGCATCCTCGGGCTCATCGGTCCCAACGGCGCGGGGAAGACCACCGCGCTCCACGCCATCCTCGGCCTCACCCCGTATCAGGGCGAGCTGAACGTGCTCGGGTGCGACCCCTGGACCGAGCGCGGCCGGCTCATGCGCGACGTCGCCTTCATCGCCGACGTCGCCGTGCTACCGCGCTGGCTGCGGGTCTCGCAGGCGCTGGACTACGTCGCCGGCGTGCACCCGCGGTTCGATCGCGCGAAGGCGGAAGGTTTCCTCACAAGGACCACCATCGGACGCGACAGCAGGGTCCGGGAGCTGTCGAAGGGGATGGTGGCCGAGCTGCACCTGGCGCTGGTGATGGCCATCGACGCGAGACTGCTGGTGCTGGACGAGCCGACGCTCGGCCTGGACATCCTGTACCGCAAGCAGTTCTACGACTCGCTGCTGAACGACTACTTCGACGCCAGCCGCACCATCGTGGTGACGACCCATCAGGTGGAAGAGATCCAGGACGTTCTCACCGACCTCGTGTTCATCGACCGCGGCCGCATCGTGCTCGCCTGCAGCATGGAGGAATACGAGTCGCGCTACCTGGAGGTGATGGTGCATCCCGGGCAGCTCGCCGCGGCGCGGGCGCACGGGCCGATCCACGAGCGCCAGCTCTTCGGCCGCAGTATCCTGCTGTTCGACGGCGCCGACCGCCAGCAGGTCGCCGCGCTAGGCGACGTGCGCACGCCCAGCGTCGCGGACCTCTTCGTCGCCGTGGTGGGCAACCGCGCCGGCCAGGGGCCGGGAGCGGCCCGATGAACATTCCATCGGACGCCGTGCCCGGCATCCCCCTCGACTCACGGGAGGTCGCGCCCGCGGCCCTGTCACGGACCCGGCCGTTCTACTGGTCGGTGCGGCGGGAGCTGTGGGAGAACCGCTCGGTCTACCTGGCGCCGCTGGGCGTCGGCACCTTCGCGATCGTCGCCCTGGTGATCCATGGCGTGACGATGCCGAGCCACCTCCCCGGCATGCTGGCGAAGGACCCGGCGAACGCGGGATCGGCGGGCACCACGTACGCGTTCACGGCGATCCTGATGCTCACGACCGCGTTCGTCACCGGGGTGTTCTACTCCCTGGAGGCGCTGAGCAGCGAGCGCCGCGACCGCAGCATCCTGTTCTGGAAGTCGCTGCCCGTCTCCGACCTCACCACCGTCCTCGCCAAGGCGAGCGTCCCGCTGGTGGTCCTGCCCTTGCTCACCTTCGCGGCCATCGTCCTGATGCAGCTCACCATGATGCTGCTGAGCGTCGCCGTCCTGTGGGTCCAGGGCGAGAGCGCCGCGGCGCTGTGGAGAGAGGTGCAGCTGTTCAGGGTGTGGCTGGCGCTGCTGTACACCCTGGCGGTCATGGCGCTCTGGCATGCGCCGATCTACGCCTTCCTGCTCCTGGTGTCCGGCTGGGCGAGGCGCACGGCGGCCCTCTGGGCGGTCCTGCCGCTGCTCGCGCTCGGCGCGCTCGAGAAGCTCACGATGAACACCTCGCACGTCACCTCTCTGGTGACGCACCGGCTACTCGGCTGGTACGGGACTGCGTTCGCCGGCCGGGCGAAGGGGGACATGCCGTTCGACCCGCTGGCAGCCCTCACTCCGGGAAGGTTCCTGGGCGCGCCGGGGCTCTGGATCGGCCTGGCGTTCGCCGCGGTATGCCTCGTCGCGGCGGCGCGCCTGCGCCGCTACCGGGAGCCCACCTGATCCCCGTCCGCACACCGGACCCCACTCCCCGGGCGATCCCCACCCCGCGGCACCCTCTCCCCGCGGGCTCTCCCCCGAGATAGAGCAGCAAGCACAGGCGCGGGCACGGTCAGCCACCAGGCGTAAGCCTCCGGCCGACACCGGCTTACTTGCCGTTCCCGCGTCCCGCCACCGGCGTGCATCCTGACGCCCGGGGCTCCCGGGCCACGAGGGGCTTGCGCGTGATTTGGTGTTATACTATAGTATATCACCAGAACGGCCAGTGTGCCGGGCTCGGTTCACCCAGGCCGTCAGATCCGTCCCGGCGTCACCTCGAACGCCTGCAGGACGGATCCATCCAGCGACCCAACCCTTGAGGAGGAGAGACAGCCATGCGCCGAGCGTACCTGCTCATCGCCGCATTCGCGACTCTGGTCTTTGCGAAACCGGCAGCCGCGGACACAGTGTCTGACTGGTGGGAGTTCGCCAACCGTATCTCCAGCGCCTCGCAGTCCGCCCCGGGGAGCGCGCGCACGCCCGACGGGGAGCGCGCCCTGACAAGGGTGACGCTCGCCATGTTCGAGGCGCTGAACGCGATCAACCGGCGGTACGAGAGCTATCTGGGCCTGCCCGCGGGCGACCCGTCCGCGTCGCAGGACGCCGCCGCCGCGACAGCGGCCTACCGCGTCCTGCTCCACCACTTCCCGACCCAGAAGACCACGCTCGACGATGCCTATGCACTCGCCATGGCCTCCGTCACCGACGAGCGCGCGCGGGAGGCGGGGCGGAGGATCGGCGAGCAGGCCGCCGCGGCGGTGCAGACCGCCGGCGGGATCGATTCGACGGTCGTCCAGATGCCCTACCGCCCCCGCACCACCCCCGGCGAGTGGATCGGGGCGGCACTGCCATCCACCCAGCCCTACTGGGCCGCCTTCCGCCCCTGGGCCATCCCGAGCCCCGACGCGCTCCGGCCGCCGCCCCCCGTGGCGCTCAACAGCGAGCGGTGGGCGCGCGACTACGACGAGGTGCGGCGGCTGGGCAGCCGGAACAGCACCGGGCGGACGCCGCTGCAGACCCTGATGGCGCGCTACCGGGAATCGCCGGACCTCACCCCGTCGCTGCGCATGGCCGCGGACGCGCCGGGGCGCACGCCGGTGCAGAACGCGCGCATGTTCGCGCTGTTCCAGATGGCGGTCGACGATGCCGCGCAGGCGATGATCGTGGCCAAGCTGCACTACAACTTCTGGCGGCCGATCACCGCCATCCGCAACGGCGCGGGCGACGGCAACGACACAACCTCGCCCGACCCCCTGTGGGTGCCGCTGCTCGTCACGCCCAACTTCCCGGAGTATCCGTGCGGCCACTGCACCTACGCGGCAGCGATCGCGGAGGTGATGAAGGCCGAGGTCGGGCCGCGGCCTGCGGGGGGCGTCCGGGTCAGCTCGCAGTCTATCCCGAATGCGGTGGTGCAGGTGCTGCCCACCTGGGACGAGTGGGTCCGGCAGGTGTCCGACTCGCGCATCTACGGCGGCGTCCACTACCGCTTCTCCAACGAGGCGGGTGAGGAGATCGGCCGCCGCGCCGCCCGCATGGTGCTGGAAAAGGTGATGCGGCCGCTCCCGCGGCGGAACGCGCGGCGCTGAGCCCGCCTGTGGATGAGGAACGCCCCCCCAGCCGGGGACGTTCACTCGTGCAGGGCTACCGGGAGCCCATCATGGACCGTGAGTGGAACGAGGTTCGGCCCGTCTACCGGAAGCTTCGCGACCTCGTGGCTGCGATGATCCTCGACGGGGTGCTCCGCGAAGGCGATCCGCTCCCGTCGGTCCGCCAGGTGGCGGCCGAGTACCGGGTCAATCCGCTCACAGTCCTGAAGAGCTACCAGCAACTGGTCGACGAGCAGCTCGTCGAATCGAAGAGGGATCGCGGCATGTTCGTGAAACCCGGCGCGCGCGATCTGCTGCTGGAGGCCGAGCGCCAGAGGTTCCTCGCGGAACAGTGGTCCACGGTCCACGCAACCATCCAGCGGCTCGGCCTGACGGCGCGGGAGCTGCTGGGTGCGGCCGGAGCCGAGGCGCCGGAACGGCGACCTGGACATCCGATGCCGCGGCGCGACAGCTAGAAAGTGGTGGGGGTCGTCTGTCTTGCGGGAGGGGGTGGCAGGGTACAGATTGCGGCGATGACCGCGCAGGTTCTGAGTGGCGTCGCACCCACCCGGCCCTGCCGGTTCCCTGCCGCGGACCTTCCTGCACGTCGCGTTCATCGGGCGGTACCCTATCGTCCCACGGGAACCCTTCGTCCGTCCGGGAGCCCCCGGAAGGAGCCGTCGTATGAGCCTCGATGCCCTCCTCGCTTGCGCCGGGTACTGGCATGGCACCAGTACGCTGCTGGACCCTAGCTGTGGTGTCGCGGAAGAGAGCCTCTCCAGGGCCACGGTTGCCCCGGTGCTCGACGGCAGGTTCGTGCGCCTGGACTACACCTGGAGCTACCAGGGTGCACCCCAGGAAGGCTCGCTCCTGCTGGGCATGGATCCGAAGACCAGCCTCTCCAGCGCACACTGGATCGACACTTGGCACATGGGCCGCGCAGTGATGGCTTGCCAGGGAGGCGCGTCGAATAGCGGCGCGCTCTCTGTCCGTGGCTCCTATGCGGCACCACCCGGCCCGGACTGGGGCTGGCGCATCGACGTCATACCGGAAGAAGAGGGCATGCTCCGGGTCACCATGTTCAACATCTCGCCCGGGGGGGAGGAGGAGCTGGCGGTAAACACCGTCTACAGGCGGGACTGATTGTGACTCCGCCCCGCCCCACGAGGGCGTATACGGACTCCTCCCGCCGGGGTGGAGGATGGAGGCCGTCGCGGAAGGCGGGCTGCGTGATGGATGGAGATCTGGCTACGTAACCCAAGTTGCCACCCAGGGCCGCCCATGAGACTTGCAGGTCGGTGCTGGAGTGATCCCCATCACCCGACGCGGGAGCGAGCCCATGGTTCTTCGGGGGCTCTCACGAGCATGCCCGGGATCTGCCGGGCAGTCCGCGCTAGGTGCCTACAACCGCCCCGGCTTCAGATCGTGGTGCCGCAGAAAGTCCATCGCCTTCAGGTAGTTGTCCGCCTCAACTCCAAGCACCTCCAGCGCCCGCTTGTAGCTCCAGTTGCTCCTCCGAAGTCCTTCCGCCAGGAGGGACCGGACCTGGCTGCGGTTCAGGTCGCGGTCCATGAAGGGCCTGTAGACCTCTCTCCAGAAGTCCACGATCTGCTCCCTCCTCCCGGAAGGGGAGGCCGCGCTCTCCCCCGCCAGGGCCTCACCGGTGGTCCCGAAGTGGGGGTGGTCCCCGGCGGGGTCCGGCTCGAGCTGCTCCTCGAACAGGTGGGGCTCGATCAGGCCACCACCGCTCAGGCAGTGGGTCAGCTCCATCAGACCCCGCAGCTCCCGGACGTTACCGGGCCAGTGATAGCCCGCCAGGACGGCGAGCGACGCATGGGAAAGCCGGCCCCCGGTGGCGGTGCGCGCGTTCAGCAGGTGGAGGTAATGCTCCACCAGCAACTGCCAGTCGTCGCCCCGATCGCGGAGCGGGGGGATGTGGAGTTGGAGAAAGCGGATGCGGTAGTAAAGATCCTGGCGGAACTGACCTGCCGCCACCATCGCCGGGAGGTCGCGGTTGGTCGCGGCCACGATACGCACATCCACCTTACGGGCGCGGGTGTCTCCCACGCGCACCACCTCGCCCTCGCCCAGCACGCGGAGGAGCATCGCCTGGGCCGCGGGCGCGAGCTCCCCCACCTCGTCCAGGAACACCACCCCACCGTCCGCCTCCTCGAACACCCCGCGGTGGTCGTCGGTTGCGCCGGTGAAGCTCCCTCGCCGGTGGCCGAACAGCTCGCTGGCGATCAGCTGCCCGTCCCCGTACTGGGCGCAGTTCACGCTCAGGAAGGGCTTCCCCCGGCGGGCGCTCAGGAGGTAAACGGCGCGGGCGAACAGCTCCTTGCCCGTCCCGGTCTCCCCCGTCAGCAGGACGGGAGCCTCGGTCTGGGCGTACAGGAGCACACGCTCCTGCGCGACGAGCATGGACTCATGCCGCCCGATCAGGGCGACCTCGTGCCGCTCGCCCCACCTGTCGCGGGACAGAAGACGCACCTTGCGCCCGAGGTCGCTCTCTTCAGCGCCCACCAGGCCGGGAAACTGGTACATGGAGATGTACCTCACGTAGAATGTATCCGGGAGCCGGATCCGGTATGCCGGGAAGGGACCTGGAGGACCTGAGAAGGCCGCGCCGAGATCCGGATCAGGCTGAGAGAAAAGGCTTGTTAACCTGTTGCTGAGTATTCGTTTGAGCAGGTTTACAACTTCATATGTTTAATCTATTGTCACATACCCCCCCCGTCAACCGGCCGGACCCCTCGATCTCACCACAGCTCCCCCCCGCCGACCACTCGCACCTCCCCGATGCCGAGCGCGCGCAGCCCGGGTTCGATCCTGGCGCGGTCACCGACAATCACCCATGCGACAGCATCGGGCCGGAGCAGAGCACGCGCGGCGACGTTCACGTCGGCCGGGGACAGGGAGCGGACACGCTGCAGGTACTCCGAGGGGTAATCGCCCGGTAGCCCCAGTCGTGCCATATCCAGCAGGAGGTCGTTCAGGTCGGAGAGGGAAGTAACCGCCCATGAGACCTGCCGCTCCGCCCGGGTCCGCGCGGAGGCGAGCGTCGCGGTGTCCACCGGATCCCTCGCCAGCCTGCGGACGTCGGCGAGGATCTCCGCCACCGCCTCCGCCGTCCGGTCGGTCTGCACCGCGACGTTCATTCGCAGCAGGCTCCTCTCGCGCCCCACCTCCAGCCACACCGGCCACACGCCGTAGGACCACTGCTTCCGCTCGCGGAGGTTGGCGTCCATGCTGCGGGACAGCGCGTATGTGAGCAGCCGCGCCCGGAGCAGGTCGCTCCCCGCGCCGGCCGGGAGCGGCTGGGCGAACAGGATGTGCGACTGCGAGGCGCCGGGACGATCCAGGACGGTGATCACCGCCCCGCCGGGGAGGTACGGCACCGCGGCCACGCGGTTCGCCGCATCGCGCGGCCGCCACTCCCCGAAAGCTCGCTCCAGCCCCGGGACGATCCGCTCCAGCGAGATGTCGCCCGACACCGCGAGGATCGCGTTGGCCGGGTGGTAGCGGCGCGCCAGGAAGTCGCGCATCGCTTCCGCTGACAGCTCCGCCAGGGCGGAGCGGGTCCCCAGCCCGTCGAGCGCCGACGGATTGCAGCGATCCTCCACGCTCAGCCGGCAGGCCAGGGCGCGGGTGCGCAGCTCCAGCGGATCGGCCAGGGTGCGCTCCAGGCGGGCGCGCGCCTCCTCGCGCGCCCGGCGGTGCACGTCGTGCGGGAGCTCGCGGGTCAGGGCCCCGGCCAGCAGGTGCAGGGCGGCATCGGCGTGCTCGCTCAGCACCGACACGGCGAGCCGCGCCAGGTCGTCGTCGAGGCTGGCGGTCACCTCACCGCCCAGGGCGCCGAGCGCATCGACGAGCGGAACACCGCCGGGCGTCGCGGGAACGCGCTGCAGTGCGTCGAGCGCGAGCTGAGCCCGCCCCGCGGTCCGCGCGTCGTCGCTCTCCCGCCCCGCCCGGACCCCCAGCGTGACCTGGACCACGGGGAGCTGCGGGCGCTCCACGGCGATCACCCGCAGCCCGTTGCGGAGCACGGTATCACGCACCACGGGAAAGGCGGGTGCCTCCCCGGAGGTGCGGGGGAGAGCGGCCCTCCGGTCGACACCTTCCGCGACCGTATAGCGAGGCCGGGGGAGGACGTGCAGCGTGTATCCCGGCGAGGCGAGCCAGCGGCGGCCGGCCTCGCGGACCTCCGCCGCCGTGGCCCTGGCGATACGCGCCATCCGCACGCGGTAGTGGTCGGGATCTCCCCGGAAGAGCATCCCCTGTCCCAGCACCTCCGTGCGCCCGCCGATCCACGCCGGCTGCTCCAGCCCGCGCACCATCCGGGAGCGGATCAGCGCCCGGGCGCGTCCCAGCTCCGCCCCGGTGGGACCCTCCTCCAGGAGGCCCTCCAGCTCGGCACGCAGGATCGCCTCCACGGAATCGGCCGCGGCGCGGTCGAGGAAGGTTCCGCCCAGGGTGAACTCCCCCGCCATCTCCCAGAGGTTCGCCTCGTAGAAGGCGCTGTCGAGCCCCGCACCGGATGCGGAGGCCCGCCGGCCCAGGCGCGAGTCCGCGGCGCCCGCCAGCACTTCTCCCAGCAGCGTCAGGTGGTCGCCATCCGCCGATCCCCACGGTGGGACCGGCCACCTGAGGTACACCGTCCCGTACGGAACCCCTTTCTCCATCGCCTCGCGGCGGGTCGCCTGGGGCCGTGGGATCCACTCCCGGACCCGGGGGAGCGGCGTACCGGGCGCAACCGACCCGAAGTACCTGCGTACCAGCGCCTCGGCCCGCGCCGGGTCGAAGCCGCCCGCCAGGAGCAGCAGGGCGTTGGCCGCGCCCACGTGGCGGCGGTGCCACACCTGCATGCGCTCCAGCGAGGCGCCCTGCACCTCCTCCACGCTCCCCGCGATCCCATGCCCGTACGGATGGTCGGCCCCGAAGGTCCCCCGCCGGGAGCGCATCATGACCTCAGGGTCCCAGCCGGTGTCTTCCGACCTCCGTAGTTCGTTGATGACAATGCGCTTGTCGCGCTCCAACCGCTCCGCGGTCAGCCCGTCCGCCGAGGAGTCCAGCCGGTCCGCGGCCGAAGCCAGCGCCAGCTCCAGCCCGTGCGGCGCGACCTGGTGGAAGAAGCGGAGGTAGTCGTAGTCGCTCTTCGCGTTCCCGTCCCGGGTGACTTCCGAATACAGCGCCAGGTTGCTCGGGTTGGAGTAGGTGCGGGCGGCACGCAGTCCGTAGTGCTCGAACAGGTGCGCGATCCCGTACTCTCCCGGCCCCTCTTCCCGTGACCCGCCCCGGATCCAGAGCTCCACCGCCACCTCCGGGATCGCCGGGTCGGGGTGCATCAGCACCGTCAGTCCGTTGTCGAGGGTGAGAGCCCGCCACGGGAGTACCACGTCCACGGGAGCGTGCGTTGCGTGGGGATCCGGTCGCTCGGAGGGTGCCGGGTGGGTGCTGCCGGCGCAGGCGGCAGCGGCGAGGGGAATGCACATGGCGAGCAGCGCGGGGCTTGGCGTGTCCATCGGGCTCCGGCTCCACCTACGGAGGGCGCAGGACATCCACCCGGGATCGGCAGCGCATGGTGGCCTCCCGGAGAGAGGTACGCACCGCGGGTACTGCGAGCTTCGGGCCATACGGGTTGGCGCGTTGCGGTCCCGGTCGCGTCGGTATAGCTCCGGTGAGGCGCCGGGCTGCTCGTGCCTCGATAAGTATTTATGCTAAATACACCTATGCGCGCCCCAGTCCCTCAGCGTGTGAAGCAGGGTGGGAAATCTCGGCGTACGGTTACGCTAAGCAACTATGCCGGGATACGCCGCCGGAGGGGCTCCTTCCGGGGGTGGACCTGCACCCACCTACACCGCCGTCGAGCGGGCACGGATCCTGGCCGAGTTTGCCTGCATGCCGGACGGGCCGGGTGCTGCACCGCCGCAAAGAGGGGGTGGTGGAGGTCACAGATCCGGACGCGGAGGTGAAATGAAGTGCTGATCCGCCGCGCTTACCGAGAGGCCGAACCCGCCGGACTGGCCCTGTGGAACGAAGATGAAGCGGGGCAAGCCATCCCGCAGCCAGGCAGTCACTGGGCACCGGAGGGGAAGCCGGAGCGGGTGCCGCACGAGTACACCCATCCCGCCACATCCGGTGGAGCGGGGACGTGGCCCTGCTCAGGATCATGCTCCCTCCTCGGGCCGGCGGCGGTGAAGATCCCGAGGTTGACCAGCATTGCCGCGAACGCCTGACGCAGAACGGGGTCCAAGCCGGCACAGCTCGCCCAGAGCGCGTCTACCCGCTCGGCCAGGGCGGAAGCGGTCGGGGACGCGGCGCCCGCGGCAAAGGCGTTCATCTGCCTGCGCCCCTGGTCGTCGCTACGGTCCGTGAGGTCGTTGAGCAGCTGCGAAAGCTCGTCCATGGCAGCCAGCGCGCGAAGCAGGGTCGCGCGGGCGGCCGACTCCACCCCCTCGAGCGCTGGCTTGTACAGGATCATGTTGTACGCCACCGATTTGCGCCGGATCACCTCCCGGTAGGTCTCCGGGTCCGCGCACTCCCCCACCAGCGACTCGGCCAGCACCCCGGTGGAGGCAACCGCGCTCAGCCGGTCGATCGCATCGGCCGAGGCGAGGTGGCCGCGCTGCCGCAGCCGTCGGAGTGCGTGCTGAAGGAGCCCGAAACCGAGCAGCGCCGCGTGCACGCGCAACACCGAGTCGGAAAGCTCTGCATGCTGCTCGCGTAGCACCCCCAGCAGGGTGGGAAAGCGTCCCTTGTAGTCGTCGTGGCCATCCAGAGCATCGTCGATGAGGCGCCCGGCCGCGTAGGCCGCGGTGGCCAGCCCGAGGCGCTCGGCAACGGGGGCGGTTTCGGCGTGGGCGACCGCGGCCAGCTCGCAGATGTTCCAGGAGGTCCAGCGTAGCCATTCCAGGTACGGGCGGGCCGCCGCAGGCAGGTGCCCGAGCACGCCGCGCAGTGCAGGCACGCCGAGCTGCTCGTTGAGAAAGGCATGGATCTCGGCGAGGTACCAGTGCTGAGCCTCGCCGATGAGCCCGTTGACCCGGTGCTCGGAGCGCGCACGGTGGTGGGCGCTGGCGGCGCGCAGATCCGCCACCAGCGCCGGGTCGATCCCCCGCTCGACGGCAGCCAGGCTCATCGTCTCCATGGCCCCCTCAGGCACGCACGGCGCGGCGGCAGAGCACGCCTAGCAGCAGCTCCGCGGAGCTGGCCGCCGGGTCGGCGATGCGGGTCAGCGTCTCGGTCCACGGCATCTCCGGCCGAGCACCCAGCCATGCGGCCGCTGCCAAGAGCGAGCGTCCCCACCGATCGCCGGGAGCCGGCAGGTAGCGAATGAACCGGCGGAGGACGGGGTCGAGCCACACCTCGGGAACGCTCCCCGCGGCGGCGACGGCCAGCACGGGCGCTCCCACCGCCAGCGACTCCACCATCTGCTGGAAGCCGCTCTTGCACACCACGATCTGCGAGGCCGCGAGCATGGCCCGCAGCTCGCCGTCCTCCGGCAACGGCACCACCTC
>DATAAL010000625.1:0-3953 GCA_036260145.1 Longimicrobiaceae bacterium
TCGTGGCCGAGCTCTCCGAGTGGGAAGGCGACGACCTGCCGGAGGCGCTGCGGCTGGTGATCATCGGGGGAGAGCGGGCGCTCCCGGAGCGGCTGCGCGCCTGGCGGGAGCGCTTCGGTGAGCGGGTTCGGCTGGTGAACGGCTACGGCCCCACGGAGGCCACGGTGGTCGCCACCCTCTGCGACCTCCACGACGCGGAGGACGATCCCGCGGCAGCGCCCCGGCACGTCGCCATCGGGCGGCCGCTGGGACACGCGCGCGCCTACGTGCTGGACCCGCGAGGGGAGCCCACCCCTGTCGGCGTGCCGGGAGAGCTGTACGTGGGCGGGGGCGGCGTCGCCCGCGGCTACCTGGGCGATCCCGCGCGGACGGCGGAGCGCTTCCTCCCGGACCCGTTCACCGGGACGGTCGGAGCGCGCCTGTACCGCACGGGCGACCGGGTGCGCTGGCGCGCGGACGGGATGCTGGAGTTCATCGGCCGCGTGGACCAGCAGGTGAAGATCCGCGGCTTCCGCGTGGAGCCAGGGGAGGTAGAGGCGGTGCTGGCGCGGCAGCCGGGCGTGGAGGAGGCCGTGGTGGTCGCGCGCGAGGACGGGCGTGGGCAGCTCCACCTGGTCGCCTACTTCGTGCCGGAGCCGGGGGGGACGCCGTCGGTCTCCACCCTGCGCGCCGCCCTGAAGGCCGAGCTCCCTCCCTACATGGTCCCGGCCGCCTGGGTGGCCATGGATGCGCTCCCCCTCACCCGCAGCGGCAAGGTGGACCGCCGCGCCCTCCCCGCCCCGGACGGCGCCGCGACGGAACGGGAGCCGGCGGGAGCCGTGCCGCGGAGCGAGGCGGAGCGCGTCATCGCCGCGGCGTGGCAGGACGTGCTGGGGATCGAGGAGGTAGGGCTGGACGACAACTTCTTCGACCTGGGGGGCCACTCGCTCCTCCTGGCGCGCCTGCGCAGCCGCCTCCAGGGGAAGTTCCTGCGTGACGTGTCGATCGTGGTCCTCTTCCGCCACCCCACCGTCCGGTCGCTGGCGGAGTACCTCTCGCAGGGCGAGCCGCTGGCCGGGACCGCCCCGGTCGACGACGCCCACGTCGAGAACCGCCGCGCCGCGATGCGGCGGCTCCGCGAGCTGAAGAGGTAGCGGGGCCCCGTCCGGGGGCGCCGCCATCCGAGCCGCGGCACGAACGGCGGAAAGGTCCCCCGGGCCGAGATCAGGAGGCGTGCGCCGCGTCCCTCCCGGCCGCTCGGCGCTGGCACGCGAATCGCACGGCGCTTCCCGTGAAGGGGAAGTCAGCTCCGTCGACCCGTGTCTGCCCGGTCCCACCTCCCGCACGGGACAGGGTACCGGTATGCCCCGGACAAACGAGGGATCACCCGTGAAGCGAGACTGCGCCGCCCCCTGATGCCGCGCCTGCGAACCGTGTCTCTCCTCGCGGGGTGCGCTGCCTCCGCCCTGCTCCGGGCGGAGCCAGTCGCCGCGCAGGCCGGCTCCCGGACCGACGAGACCCCGCGCGTGAACCGGGTGGTGATCCGCGGAGTCCACGGCGTGAACGTGAAGGACCTCCGCGCGGGGCTCGCCACGCAGCCCACCCGCTGCCGCAGCGTCTTCCTCCAGCCCTTCTGCTGGGTCACCCGTGCCGGGGCCTTCGTCGAGAAGCACGACCTGGACCCGGCGGAGCTCCCCCGCGACGAGCTGCGCATCCGGGTCTTCCTCTGGCGTCGCGGGTGGCGGCACTCCACCGTGACCACCAGGGTTACGCCCCGGGGGAACGGCGTGGCCGTCACCTTCGATGTGGACCAGGGACCCGCCACCCGGGTCCGCTCCGTCACCGTCCGCCAGACGACGCCGGTGCTGGGGACGCGACAGATCCGCGCCGCCGCGCTCCCCGACACCGGGGATCCGCTCAACGTGCTGCGGTTCGACTCGGCCACGACACGGCTCCTCACGACGCTCTGGGAGCGCGGGTACGGTGACGCCACGGTGCGCGACACCGCCGTGCTGACGGACACGCTGGCCGCGCTGGAGGTGACGCTCGACCCGGGGCGGCGCACCACCGTCGCCCGGATCGAGGTGGAGGGGAACGAGCGGGTGACCGACCGCACCATCCGCGACGCGCTCCCCATCCGCGCCGGTCAGCTCTTCCGGCGGGGACGGGTGGAGGAGTCGCAGCGCGTCCTCTACCTCACGGGGATGTTCCGGCAGGCACTGGTCAGCGTCCCTCCCACGCAGGACACCGCCAAGACAGTGGCGGTGGCGGTGCAGGAGGCGCCCTTCCGGCTGGTGCGCACCCAGGTGGGTCTCACCACCGTCGACTACGTCCAGACGCAGGTGCAGTTCACCCACTACAACTGGCTGGGCGGCGGCCGCCGGCTGGACCTCACCGGGGTCCTGGGGCGTCTGCTCGCCTCGCAGCTCAACGGGAGCTTCATCTTCCGGGAGGACGACCCCTCCGCGTTCCCGGGAGTGGATGGGGACGCCTTCCTGCGGCCCACCTGGCAGGCGAGCGCGCAGGTGACCCAGCCGGCCTTCCCGGCCTCCGGCAACTCGCTGGCGATCGGGGTGTTCACGCGCCGCCGGGTGGAGCCGTCGGTGGTGGTGGACCGCGGCTTCGGCGGGAACCTGACCTTCACGCACAATCTGGCGGACCGGGCGCCGCTCAGCCTCGTCTACCGCTACGAGATGAACACCGTCCTGGCGGGGGACGTCTACTTCTGCGTCAACTACGGCGTCTGCGACGATCCCACCATCCAGGCGCTGCAGGGACGCCAGAGCCTCTCCCCCGTCGTGGTCACCGGCTTCGTGGAGCGGGTGGACGACGCGCTGATGCGCAACTCGGGGTACACGGCGCGGCTGGCGCTGGAGCACGCCTCGGGGCTCACCGCCTCCGACTTTCGCTACCACCGCGCCGAGGCCGAGCTCACCCGCGACCTCCGGCTCGGGCGCGGGACGCTGGCCGGACGGGTGCACGCGGGGTGGGTGCGGGGGCTCTCCGGGACGGCGGAGGCGGTGGGGGTGGAAGAGGCGGAGGTAGGGACGATTCTGCACCCCACCACGCGCTTCTATGCCGGCGGGGCGCGCTCGGTGCGCGGCTACGCCGAGAACCAGCTCGGCCCGCGCATCCTGACAGTGGACCCGGAGCTCCTGGTGGGCGAGCCCGACTCCCCGTCGCCCGCGCCGTGCACCCCGGCCTCCCTGGCGAGCGGGGAGTGCGACCCCAACCCGGTGCCCTCGTCCGAGTTCCTGCCGCGTCCGGTCGGCGGGACCCGGGTGGTGGAGGCCAGCATCGAATACCGGCGGCCGGTGTGGAGGAACTTCGTCGGAGCGGTGTTCGTGGACGCCGCGCGCGTCAGCGACCCCGCCCTCAGCGAGCTGGCGGAGGCCCGCACCGCGGTGACGCCGGGCTTCGGCGTCCGCTACCGCTCCCCCGTGGGCCCCATCCGGGTGGACCTGGGGATCCGCCCCCGGGTGCGGGAGGAGCTCGCGGTGGTCACGCAGGTCACAGAAGGCGGGATCAACCGGCTGGTCCGGCTGAACGTGAAGAAGCGCTACGACCCGCTGGAGGAGAGCGGAGGCTTTCTCCGCCAGCTCAGCAACCGGCTGTCGCTCCACCTCTCGATCGGGGAGGCCTTCTGATGCCGCGCTGGGCGAAAGTGGTGCTCGGAACCCTGGGGGGGGTGGTGATCGTGCTGGCCATCACCCTGCTCTTCCTCACGCAGACCGATACGGGGCGCGAGCGGGTGCGGCGCTTCGTGACCGCGAGGCTGCAGGCGAGCGCGCACGGGCTGGTGCGGGTGGGGCCGGTGCGCGGCAACCTGCTCACCGGCGCCCGCATCGCCGGAGTGGTGATCACCGACAGCACCGGCGCCCCCTTCTTCCGCGCGGACACGGTCGCCCTCGGCTATTCGCTCCTCCCGCTGCTGCGCAGACGGATCGAGGTGGAGGACGTCCGGCTGGTGCGCC
>DATAAL010000626.1:0-2188 GCA_036260145.1 Longimicrobiaceae bacterium
CGCCAGGATCTCGCCGCCGAAGAGTCCCTGCTCCTCCCCCGCCAGCGCCGCGTACACGATGGTGCCGTCGAAGCGGTAGCGCGACAGCACCCGCGCCGCCTCCAGCAACGCCACCGTCCCCGAGCCGTCGTCGTTGGCCCCGGGCGAGAAGCTGACGGAGTCCATGACGTCGGTGACGCGCGAGTCGTAGTGCGCGGTCATCAGCACGTAGTGCTCCGGGTCCACCGTCCCGCGCTGCACCGCCACCACGTTGACGATCCCCACGTCGCGGTTGATGCGCGGGTGCGTCCCCGCCCGCACCACGTCCGAGACGTACGTCACCTCCAGGCACCCCCCGCACGCCTGCGAGATGCGCTGGAACTCCGCGAAGAGCCAGCGCCGCGCCGCGCCGATCCCGCGGGTGGCCGACACCGTATCCGACAGGGTGTGGCGGGTGTGGAACCCCACCAGCGTCCGGTTGTCCCGCTCCAGCCGCGCCGCCGACACCGCAGCCACCATCTCGCGGATGCGCCGGTCCTCCCCGGCGGGCGCCACCCCGGCCGGGAGCGGCGTGGGCGCGGGAGCCGCGGCGGGGAGCGGCGCCGGGGCGGGAGCGGCGGCGGGTTCCGGAGCCTCCGGCGTCGCGGACGCAGCGCAGGCAGCGACGGCGGGGACCAGGAGCGGAGCGAAGAGGCGAAGCACGGGACGCACGGTCACCTCCGGTTCGGGATGGTTCTCCGGTACGGATGGAACTTCAGGCAGCCGCGAGGCACTCCACGAGGGCACGCAACTCCAGGTCCAGCAGGGACGAGAGCCGCAGGTCCACCTCCCCGAACGCCAGCACCGCGGTGACGGAGTCGGGGACCACCACGCAGATCCCGCGTGCCGCCCGGCATCCGAGGAAGCCTCCGGCCGTATTCGGTGATTCGTAAGCCCACGGTCATGCTCGCCCTGGCCAGCTATCCCCCTCGGCCGCTTCTGGAGAACCATGGAAACCAACCTCCGGCGCCGTTACGCGCCGGGCCCCTGTCGCCTGATGATGGGAACGTTATACTCACGGCGTCCGTGCGGATCTTGCCCGCTGGTGTTCGACAACCTCCGGGAGGTGCCCCGTGATACTCAACCTGGATCGGGCGGTGTTCGGGCTGATGTACCGGATCGGCTTCACGCCGTGGGATGGGCATCAACTGGCCTTACGGCTGCGCGAACTGGTCGAGGGTGACGCCGCGCTGCCGGTGGGGAAGGCGCTGGACGTGGGGTGCGGCACGGGAGATACGTCCATCTATCTGTCCCGGCACGGGTGGGACGTGACGGGTGTCGATTTCGTGGAACGGGCGCTGGAGAAGGCACGGCTCAAGGGCCAGCGAGCCGGTGTCAGCGTCCGGTGGCTGCGCGCGGACGTGACCAGGCTCGGGCAGCATGACGTCGGGCGGGGTTTCAGCCTGGTTGTCGACAACGGTCTGCTGCACGGACTTTCGGACGATGCACGCGATGCGTACGTCCGGGAGATCACCCCACTCGTGGTGGACGGCGGGAGACTTCTGATCGTCGGCTTCGGACCAGGAAAGCGGCGTGGGCCCCGCGGGATCGATCGCGAGGAAGTGGAGCGGCACTTTGACGGTGGCTGGGAACTTCTCGCGACCGGCATCGATCCGGCAGCGTCGAATCTCGCGGACGATCCCCTGTACTTCTACGACCTCCGTCGCTCCGGGTCGGGCGTGACCTGATTCGAGGAATTCCTCGTCTCGCCTCGTCCGGTGAGCGGCGCGTCAATCTACGGCTGATCACGGGTCCGCTGGCCGGAGCGGGACCCTTGCGTCCATCAAGGTGTTATGGATACATATAACACCATAGCGCCCAGGTCGTACCTGTTCCGGGCTGTGAGATGGAGTCGAGGGTGTGCCGGGTGTATCGCCGTTGAGCTGCCGGATCGTCGAACGCGTCGTCGCGGGCGATCACTCACTCCCATCTTGCAGGGCCATCGGGAACCCATCATGGATCGTGAGTGGAACGACGCTCAACCCATCTACCGGCAGCTTCGCGACCTCGTCGTCGCGATGATCCTCGACGGGGTGCTCGGGGAGGGCGATCCGCTGCCGTCGGTGCGCACCGTCGCGGCCGAGTACAGGATCAACCCGCTGACGGTGCTGAAGAGCTACCAGCAGCTGGTGGACGAGGGGGTGGTGGAGAAGAAGCGCGGGCGCGGAAT
>DATAAL010000627.1:0-8222 GCA_036260145.1 Longimicrobiaceae bacterium
CCCGCGGGGCCGGCAACCGGTCCCGGGGCCCGGCGCACGCACCTGCTGGTGGTCGGTGCCGCGGTGCTCGGCGGACGGCTGCGGGTCAGCTTCGGCTTCAGCGAAACGGCGCACCGGCGGGAAACGGTGGCGGCGCTGGCCGAGCGCTACTCCGCGGAATTGCGCGCGCTGGTGGAGCACTGCGCCTCGCCCGCGGCGGGGGGGTGCACGCCATCGGACTTCCCCCTGGCGGGGGTGGACCAGGCGACGCTGGACGCGCTCGCCGGCTCGGGGAGGGGGATCGAGGACCTCTACCCCCTGTCGCCGATGCAGGAGGGGATGCTCTTCCACACCCTGATGCAGCCGGGCTCGGGCGCCTACGTGGGACAGTTCGGCTTCGCGCTGCGCGGGCCGCTGGACCGCGGCGCCTTCCGGCGCGCCTGGGAGACAGTGGTGGCGCGGCACACGGCGCTGCGCAGCTCCTTCGCCTGGGAGGGACTGGAGCGGCCGCTGCAGACCGTGCACCGGTGGGTGGACCCGGAGCTGCGCGAGGAGGACTGGCGCGGCGCGGGGGCCGCGGAGCAGGCGGAGCGGCTGGACGCCTTCCTGGCGGCCGACCGGGCCCGCGGGTTCGATCCGGGGCGGGCGCCGCTGCTGCGCCTGGCCCTGTTCCGCACGGCGGACCGGGCGCACCGCCTGGTGTGGAGCTTCCACCAGATGGTGCTGGACGGGTGGAGCCTCCCGCTGGTCTTCCGCGAGGTGGTGATGCTGTACGACGCCTACCGGCACGGTCGCGAGGCCGCGCTGCCGGCGCCGCGGCCCTATCGCGACTACATCGCCTGGCTCGGGCGGCGGGATCCCGGAGGCGCCGAGCGCTTCTGGCGCGCCGAGCTGGCGGGCTTCTCCACGCCCACCCCGCTGGTGGTGGACCGCGCCGTGCCCGGCGAGGCCGCGGGCCACGGCAACGCCGCGACCTGGCTGGACGAGGAATCCACGCGGGCGTTGAACGCGCTCGCGCGCCGCGAGGGCCTCACCCCGAACACGCTGGCGCAGGGCGCCTGGGCGCTGCTCCTCTCCCGCTACAGCGGAGAGCCGGATGTGGTGTTCGGAGTCACCACCTCCGGTCGCCCCGCCGAGCTGGAAGGGGTGGAGGAGACGGTCGGACTCTTCATCAACACCCTCCCCGCGCGGGTGCGGATCGCGCCGGAGGCGCGGGCGGCCGGCTGGCTGCGGGAGATCCAGGAGCGGCAGGCGGCGGTGCGGGAGCACGAGCAGGTCCCGCTGGTGCGGGTGCAGCAGTGGAGCGGCGTTCCCGCGGGCCAGCCGCTCTTCGACACCCTGCTGGTGTTCGAGAACTACCCGATGGAGGGAGTCCCCGCGGAGCACGAGGGCGGGCTGGAGATCCGGCCGCTGGAAGCGCTGGAGCAGGTCAACTACCCCCTCGCCGTGGTGGTCCTCCCGGGGACGCGGATGGTGCTCACCGCCCAGTACGACCGGGCCCGGCTGGACGACGGCGTGGTGGAGCGCATGCTGGCCCACCTCCGTAACCTGATGGAGGGGATGGTCGCCGCCGACGCCCCGGTCTCGTCGCTCTCCCTCCTCGGCGAAGACGAGCGCCGCCAGCTCGTCGCCGCGGGAGCACCCGCGGTCCCGGACCTCCCCCGCAGGGAGAGCATCCATGGGATCTTCGAGATGGCGGCGCGGCGCGCGCCGGACGCGGTCGCCGTGACCTTCGAGGGGGAGTCGCTCACCTACGCGGAGCTGGACCGGCGGGCCAACCGGCTCGCGCACCACCTGCGGGCGCGGGGGGTCGGGCCGGAGGTCCGGGTCGGCCTGCTGCTGGAGCGCGGGGTGGAGATGGTGGTCGCGGCGCTGGGGGTCCTGAAGGCCGGCGGGGCGTACGTCCCCGTGGACCCGTCGGCTCCCGACGACCGGGTGCGCTACGTCCTGGCCGACTCGGGGGCGCCGGTGGTGCTCACCCGGCAGGCGCTCGCAGACGGCGTCCCGGCCGGAGCCGGGGCCGTACTCCTGGACGCGGACGGGCCGCGGATCGCCGCGGAGCCGGACGCGGCCCCGGAGGTCGAGTCGTCGCCCGACGACCTGGCGTACGTGATCTACACCTCGGGCTCCACCGGCCGCCCCAAGGGGGTGATGGTGGAGCACCACAGCGTGATCCGGCTCCTCCGCGCCACGGAGGAGTGGTTCGACTTCGGGCCGCGGGACGTGTGGACGCTCTTCCACTCCTACGCCTTCGATTTCTCGGTCTGGGAGATGTGGGGGGCGCTCCTGTACGGGGGGCGGCTGGTGGTGGTTCCCGCCGGCGTCGCCCGCGCCCCGGACGCCTTCTACGAGCTGGTGGTCCGGGAGGGCGTGACGGTGCTGAACCAGACCCCCTCGGCCTTCCGCCCGTTCGCCGCCGTGGAGGAGGTGCGCGGTATGGCGCCGGAGCTCGCGCTGCGCCTGGTGATCTTCGGTGGGGAGGCGCTGGAGCTGTCCAGCCTGCGTCCCTGGGTGGAGCGGCACGGCGACGCCCGGCCGCGGCTGGTGAACATGTACGGCATCACCGAGACCACCGTCCACGTCACCTACCGCTCCCTCACCCGCGCTGACGTGGAGCGAGAGGCGGGGAGCGTGATCGGCGTCCCGATCCCGGACCTGCACCTGCACCTCCTGGGGAGCGACGGCGAGCCGGTGCCGGTGGGCGTCCCGGGGGAGATCTGCGTCGGCGGGGCCGGGGTGGCGCGCGGGTACCTGAACCGCCCGGAGCTGACCGCGGAGCGCTTCGTCTGCAACCCCTTCGGCGCGGGGAGGCTGTACCGGAGTGGCGACCTGGCCCGGCGCCGCGACGACGGGGAGCTGGAGTACCTGGGCCGCAGCGACCAGCAGGTCAAGATCCGGGGGTTCCGGATCGAGCCGGGCGAGGTGGAGGCCGCGCTGCGCGCCCTGGACGGAGTGCGCGACGCGACCGTGGTCGCGCGCGCCGACGGCGCCGGGGACCTCCGCCTGGTGGGGTACGTGGTCGGCTCCGGAGGCGGCCTTCCCGCCCTGGACGGGATCCGGGCGTCGCTGCGCGAGCGGCTCCCGGAGTACATGGTCCCGGCCGTTCTGGTGCCGCTGGAGGCGATCCCCCTCACCTCCAACGGCAAGGTCGACCGGGCGGCCCTCCCCGCTCCGGAGGGGATGGCCACCTCGGCGGCGGCCTACGTCCCGCCGCGCACCGCGGCGGAGGAGGCGCTGGCCGCCATCTGGAGCGAGGTGCTGGGGGTGGAGCGGGTCGGCGTGCACGACAACTTCTTCGAGTCGGGCGGGCACTCGCTG
The DNA here is from genome assembly GCA_036260145.1 of Longimicrobiaceae bacterium. Taxonomy (GTDB): domain Bacteria; phylum Gemmatimonadota; class Gemmatimonadetes; order Longimicrobiales; family Longimicrobiaceae; genus JAFAYN01. The sequence goes on from DATAAL010000627.1 coordinate 3,298, forward strand.
CTGGTGATCCGCGTGGTGTCGCGCGTCCGCGAGCACTTCGGAGTGGAGATCCCCCTCGGCTCGCTGTTCGAGGCCCCGACCGTGGCCGATCTGGCCGGGGAGATCGCCCGCCGGACTCCCCTCCCGGCGGTCGAGCAGCCCGTGCCCCGCCCGAGCGCGCAGCAGCTCCTCGCCGAGGTGGACGAGCTTTCCGAGGACGAGATGGACGCGCTGCTCGCGGAGCTCGCCGCGGAGGGAGAGCTGGAAGTATGAGCACCTCCAGGATCATTCCCGCCGGGCTGTCGGCGGAGGAGAAGCGGCTGCTCCTGAAGCAGCTGCTCCGGAGGAAGGCCGGCCAGCCGGGGCGGTTCCCCGTCTCCTTCGCGCAGCGGCGCCTCTGGCTCGTCCACCAGATGGAGCCGGAGAGCGCGGCCTACAACATCCCCCTGGCGCTCCGGGTGCGGGGCCCGCTCGACCTGGGGGTGCTGCGGCGCTCCCTGGCCGAGGTGGTGCGTCGGCACGCCGTGCTGCGGACCCGCTTCGAGGCCGCCGAGCCGGAGCCGGTGCAGGTGGTCTCGCCCTCCCTCGGCGTCGGCCTCCCCGTGGTGGACCTGCGCGCGCTGACGGAGTCCGGGCGCGAGCGTGAGCTGCGCCGGCTGGCCGCGGCGGAGGCGGACCGTCCCTTCGACCTCGCCGCCGGCCCGCTCTTCCGGGTCACCGCGGTGCGTCTGGCGGAGCAGGAGGTGGTCCTCCTCCTCACGCTCCACCACGTAGCCAGCGACGGGTGGAGCATGGGGGTGCTGGTCCGCGAGGTGTCGGAGCTGTACGCGGCCTTCGCCGCCGGGCTGGACTCCCCCCTCCCGGAGCTGCCGATGCAGTACGGCGACTTCGCGGCGTGGCAGCGGGAGCGGCTGACGGGGGAGGTCCTGGAGGGGCAGCTCGCCTTCTGGCGGGACTCGCTGGCCGGAGCGCCTCCGCTGCTGGAGCTGCCCACGGACCGGCCCCGGCCCGCGACCGCCGACGCCCGGGGGGGGCTCCACGCCTTCGAGCTCCCCCCCGCGCTCGTTCCCGCGCTCCGGGAGCTGGCGCGTCGGGAGGAAGCGACCCCGTTCATGGTGCTGCTGTCGGGGTGGCAGGCGCTGCTGGCGCGCTGGTCGGGGCAGGACGACGTGGTGGTCGGCACCCCGGTGGCCGGCCGCAGCCGGATGGAGCACGAGCCGCTGATCGGCTTCTTCGTCAACACCCTGGCGATCCGCGCCCGGCTGTCGAACGCGCCCACCGCCCGCGAGGGGGTGGGGCGCACCCGGGTGGCGATGCTGGGCGCGCTCAACCACCAGGACCTCCCCTTCGAGCGCCTGGTGGAGGAGCTGGGGGTGGAAAGGAGCCTCGGCCACGCTCCGGTCTTCCAGGTGACGTTCGCGCTGGAGGCCGCCGGGACGGAGGAGCCGCTGCGTCTCGGCGGGGCGCGGGTGGAGCCGCTGGCGACGCGGACCCGGGTGATCGCCTTCGACCTGATGCTCACCCTGTCCGAGTCGAATGGCGGGATCTCCGGGATGCTGGAGTACCGGACCGACCTCTGGGACGGGACCACCATCGAGCGGATGGCGGGGCACTTCCGGGCGCTGCTGGAGGGGATGGCCTCGGCTCCGGAGGCGCGCCTCGCCGAGCTGGAGCTGATGGACGCCGCCGAGCGCCGCCGCGTGCTGGAGGAGTGGAACGCCACGGACCGCGACTACCCGGCCGGGTCCTGCGTGCACGACCTGTTCGCCGCGCAGGCGGCGCGCACGCCCGACGCCGTCGCCGTGTCGTGGCGCGGCCGGCCGACGACGTATGCCGGGCTGGACCAGCGGTCGAACCGGCTCGCCCATGCGCTGCGTCGCCGCGGCGTCGGGCCCGAGACGCGCGTCGGCGTGTGCCTGTCGCGCACGCCCGACCTGCTGGTCGCCCTGCTGGGCGTGCTCCGGGCCGGCGGCGCCTACGTGCCGCTGGACCCGGCCTACCCGTCGGAGCGGCTGGGCTACATGCTGGAGGATGCGGCGATCGACCTCGTCCTCACCGAGTCGCGCCTGGCCGGCCGGTTGCCCGGGGGGGCCGCGCCGCTGGAGCTGGACCGGTTGGACCTGTCCGCCGAACCCGCCGTGGCTCCCGAGAGCGGGGTCGGGCCAGAGAACCTGTCGCACGTCATCTTCACCTCGGGCTCCACGGGCCGGCCCAAGGGGGTGATGATCCGACATGCTTCGACGGTCGTCCTCCTCCACTGGCTGCGCGAGAACGTTTCCGACGAGGAGCGCGCGTCGGTGCTGTTCTCCACCTCGATCAACTTCGACGTCTCCGTCGCGGAGGTCTTCGGCACCCTGTGCTGGGGCGGCAAGCTCGTCCTCGCCGAGAACGCCCTGGAGCTGGCGACGCTGGACGAGCCCGTCGTCTACGCCAGCATGGTCCCCAGCGCGGCCGCCGAGCTGCTGCGCATGGGCGGGATCCCGGCGAGTGTGCGGACGCTGAACCTGGGCGGCGAGGCGCTGCCGGCGGAGCTGGCGCGGGCGCTCTACGCGCTGGGGACCGTCGAGAGGGTGGGCAACCTCTACGGCCCGACGGAGGACACCACCTACTCGACCTACTCGCGCGTCGGACCTGGGGCCGAGCAGGTCCACATCGGCCGACCGGTCGCCAACACGCGCGCGTACGTGCTGGACGCGCACCTCCAGCCGGTGCCCGTCGGCGTCGTCGGCGAGCTGTACCTGGGCGGGGACGGGCTGGCGCGCGGCTATGCGGGCCGCCCCGATCTCACCGCCGAGCGCTTCCTGCCGAGCCCGTTCGGGCCGGCGGGCTCGCGGATGTACCGGGTGATGGACCGGGCGCGGTGGCGGCCGGACGGGGTGCTGGAGTACTTCGGCCGCACCGACTTCCAGGTCAAGGTCCGCGGCTTCCGCATCGAGCTGGGCGAGATCGAGGCCGTGCTGGCCCGGCACCCGGCGGTGCGCGAGGCAGTGGCCGTGGTGTGGGAGGCCGCACCCGGGGACCGGCGCATCGTCGCCTACGTCACGGGCGAGGACCCGTCCCCGGCCGAGCTGCGGGCGCACGTCGGCGCCCACCTGCCGGGGTACATGGTACCTTCGGCCATGGTGGCACTGGAGCGCTTTCCGCTGACGCCGAGCGGCAAGGTGGATCGCAGGGCGCTCCCCGCACCGGAGCGGACGGCGGATGGGACGGGGTATGTGGGGCCGGGGACGCCCACGGAGGAGATCCTGGCGGGGATCTGGGCGGAGGTGCTGGGGACGGACCGCGTCGGGATCCACGACGACTTCTTCGACCTGGGCGGGCACTCGCTGCTGGCCACGCGCGTCGTCTCCCGCGTCCGCCGGGCCCTGGGCGTCGAGCTGCCGCTGCGGGCCCTCTTCGAGGCGCCCACCGTGGCCGGACTCGCCGGTCGCGTCGAGGCGCTCCTCCGCGAGGCACGGGGCGAGTCGGCTCCGCCGCTGGAGCGGGTGTCACGGGACCGGCCGCTCCCCCTCTCCTTCGCGCAGCAGCGGCTCTGGTTCATCGACCGGCTGCAACCGGGGAGCGCGGCCTACAACATCCCCGCGGCGCTGCGCCTGACCGGGTGGCTGGACGTGGCGGCGCTGGAGCGGAGCCTGACGGAGGTCGTCCGCCGCCACGAAGCGCTCCGCACCGTCTTCGCCGCCGACGGCGAGGAGCCGGTGCAGGTGGTCCGAGACGCGGCTCCGGCCGTCGTCCCGGTGGCGGAGCTGCGCCACCTCACGCGGGAGGCGCGCGAGGCGGAGCTGCGGCACCTGGCGGTGGAGGAGGCCCTGCGCCCCTTCGACCTCGCCGCCGGGCCGCTGCTGCGCACCACCCTGGTGCGGCTGGGCGAGGAGGAGTGGGCGCTGCTCTTCACGCTGCACCACATCGTCAGCGACGGGTGGAGCATGGGCGTGCTGGTGCGCGAGATCTCCGAGCTGTACGCCGCCCGAACCGAAGGGCGCGAGCCCGCCCTGCCGGAGCTGCCGGTGCAGTACGCCGACTACGCGGCGTGGCAGCGCGCCTGGCTCTCGGGCGGGGTGCTGGAGGCGCAGCTCGCCTACTGGCGCGAGCGTCTCGGCGGCGCCCCCCCGCTGCTGGAGCTCCCCACCGACCGTTCGCGCCCGCTGGTGCAGGGCGACCGCGCGGCGAGCCTCCCCTTCCGGCTCGACGCGGATGCCTCCCGGGCGCTGCGGGCGCTCGCCCGGCGCGAGGGGGCGACGCTCTTCATGACGCTGCTGGCCGGGTGGCAGCTTCTGCTGGGGCGCTACGCGGGGGTGGAGGATGTGAGCGTAGGCACACCGATCGCGGGGCGGACGCGGCTGGAGACGGAGGGGCTGATCGGCTTCTTCGTCAACACCCTGGTCCTTCGAAGCGACCTCTCGGGCGATCCGTCCTTCGGGGGGCTGCTGGCCCGGGTGCGCGAGGCGACGCTGGGGGCGTACGCGCACCAGGACCTCCCCTTCGAGAAACTGGTGGAGGAGCTCGCTCCCGAGCGGAGCCTCGCGCACGCTCCGCTCTTCCAGGTCCTGTTCTCCCTGCAGGGTGCGACGGAGGAGGACACGCTCCGGCTGGGTGCCCTCCATTCCGAGCCGCTCGCGGTGGCCGCCCCGCCCGCCAAGTTCGACCTGGATCTCGCCCTGACCGACGGGGGGGACCAGCTCCGGGGAGAGCTCTCCTTCCGGACCGACCTGTTCGATGCGGCGACGACGGAGCGGATGCTGGCGCACTTCGGAGCGTTGCTGGAGGGGGTCGCGGTAGACCCGGAGCGTCCGCTTTCCAGGGTGCCGATGCTGGGTGCCGCCGAGCGCGCACAGGTGCTGGAGGCATGGAACGCGACTGCCGCCAGCTACCCCCGGCTTCCCGTCCACCGGCTCTTCCGTCTGCAGGCCCAGCGCACCCCTGACGCCGTCGCCCTCTCCTTCCGC
>DATAAL010000628.1:0-1878 GCA_036260145.1 Longimicrobiaceae bacterium
GGCCAGGATCCCGCACACCCCCGCCGGGGTCACCGCCTTGCGCCACACCCCGCGCTCCACCGTGGCTCCCGCGATCAGCCGCCCGCCGGCCCGGGGGACCAGGTAGCAGCGGGGGGTGTCCAGGCAGTGGCGGAAGCGCTGCGGGAGCACCTCCATCGCCGCCAACTGGCCGTGCACGGGGAGGATGGGGAGGGGGCGGGGGAGCCCCCGCAGCCCTCCGGCCCAGCACCCCGCCGCCACCACCACGCCCCCCGCCGCGACGTACTCCCCTGACTCCAGCCTTACCCCGGCCGCCCGGCCGCCGCAGATCGTCACGCTCTCCACGCCCGCGCCACCCCGGACCTCCACCCCGGCGCGCAGCGCGGCCTGGTGAAGCGCCCGGGCCAGCTCCCGGTTCTCCACCTGGTGGTCGCCGGGGAAGCGGAGAGCACACCGGACCGCCGGGGTCAGCGCGGGCTCCAGCGCCCGCGCCTCCTCCTCCGTCAGCCGCTCGACCGGCAGCCCCACCTCCGACTGCCAAGCGTGGCGGCGCTCCATCTCCCGCTCGTCCGCGTCGGTCAGCGCCAGCGACAGGGTGCCGGCGTCCGAGTACCCGACGTCGATCCCCGTCTCCTCCCGCAGCGCCGCCGCGAAGCCCGGGAAGACCTCCCGCCCGCGCAGCAGGAGGTCCAGAAAGGGGCCGGGGCCGTCCGCCTCCACCAGCGGCGCCAGCATCCCGGCGGCCGCCCACGACGCCTCCTCCCCCGGCCGCCCCCGCTCCAGCAGCACCACGCGGGCGCCTCCGAGCGCCGCATGTCGGGCGACCGCGCACCCGATCACCCCTCCGCCGACCATCAGCACGTCCGGTGCGCTCACCCGCCGGTCCCCGCCTTCACATGGCCGATCCCCTGCGACAGGTAGTCGCGCGAGAGCTCGACGTAGTGCCCGGAGCTGTTGCGGATCCACTCCAGGGAGAGTCCTTCCAGCTCCTTCTTGACCCGCGCGGGGGTCCCCGCCGCCAGGTGCCGCGCGGGGATCTCACCCCCGTCCGGGACGGTGGCTCCCGCAGCGACCAGCGCCTGCTCCCCCACGGTGGCACCCTGGAGGACGACGGCGTTCATCCCGATCAGCGCCCCCTGGCCGATGGTGCAGCTCTCCAGGATGGCTCCGTGCCCCACCGTCACCTCGGGCCCGATGATCGTGGGGCCGCGAGCGCTGACGTGGATCACGCAGTTGTCCTGGATGCTGGTCCGCGCGCCGATGCGGATCTCGTGCTCCGTCTCGTCACCGCGGAGCACCGCGCCGAACCAGATGCTCGCCTCCTCGTCGATCGTCACGTTCCCGATCACCACGGCGGTCGGGGCGAGGAAGGCGGAGGGGTGGATGCGCGGGTGGATCCCGCGGAAGGGGAGGATGGTCGCCATGAGTTGCCAGACGCTATTCCGAAAGGATCGAGGCCAGGAGGGGGGCGTCGATGTTCCCTCCGCTGATCACCGCCGCCACCGGGCCCTGGAGGTCGGGGATACGCTCTTCCAGGAGCGCCGCGGCGACCACCGCGGCCGAGGCCTCCGCGACGATCCCCTCCTCTATATATAGATGACGGATCGCGCGCCGGACCCCCTCCTCCGTCACCAGCACCACCTCGTCCACCACCCGCCGGGCCAGCGCGAGGCTGCGTGCGTCGATGTCCCCGGAGGGCCCTTCGCACAGCGTGGGCACCACCGGCGGCGAGCGCAGCTCCCCCGCGCGCAGGGAATCATGTAGGGCGGTGGTCACCTCTGTCTGCACCCCCACTACCCGGACGTGGGGCCCGAGCGCGCGGGACACGATCCCGACCCCACCCAGCAGCCCCCCACCCCCCGCCGGGGCGACCAGGGTGCGCACCCCGGGGAGCTCCGC
>DATAAL010000629.1:0-11190 GCA_036260145.1 Longimicrobiaceae bacterium
CTCTCCCCTCGTGGGAGAGGGTGGCGCGCAGCGCCGGGTGAGGGGGCCAAACGCCGACCGCACCGCGAGCATCACGCTCCCGGTGCGGTAAAAGAACAGCCATCACGCATTCAGGGCAACCCGCCCCGAGGGGTCAGACCGCGGCGATCCGCCGGAGCGCCTCCGCCACGTCCAGCCGCCCCTCGTAGACGGCCTTCCCGGTGACGACCCCCGCCAGGCGCGCTCCTCCGCGCGCCGCGGCGGCCACCGCCTCCACGTCCTCCACCCCGCGGATCCCTCCCGAGACCACCACGTCCACCCCGGTCCGCTCCGCCAGCTCCACCGAGAGCGGGAGGTTCGGCCCCATCATCATCCCGTCCCGCTCGATGTCGGTGTAGACCAAGGTGCGCACCCCCAGCTCCGCGAGTGACCTGCCGATCTCGAACAGATCCGCTCCGCTCTCCTCCGTCCACCCCCGGGTCGCGGGGCGTCGCCCCCGCGCATCCAGCCCCACCGCGATCCGCTCCACTCCCCACCGCCGTACTGCGCGGCGCACCAGCTCCGGGTTCTCGATGGCCGCCGTCCCGATCACTACTCGGGCCGCGCCTGCCCCCAGCACCTCCTCCAGGTCGGCCTCGCTCCGCAGCCCCCCCCCGGTCTGCACCCGCAGCCCGGAGGACCCGGCCAGCTCGCGGATCAGCGCGCGGTTCGACCCGTCGCCGAACGCCGCGTCCAGATCCACCACGTGCACCCACTCCGCGCCCGCGGCCGCGAACCCGGCCGCCACCTCGCGGGGGCCGTCGCTGTACGCCGTCTCCCGGTCCGCCTCCCCCTTCTCCAGCCGCACGCACCGACCGCGCCGCAGGTCGATGGCGGGGAAGAGCGTGATCCGCCGCCCGCGCGACCCGGGATCACTCACCGGCACGGTCGGTCGCGCGACGCTGTTTCCCCGCGTAGCGGACCGTCGACTCCTCCCGTTCCATCCGGGCGAGCTGCGCGTTCACAGCGCTCCGGAATCGCGACCGCAGCCCACCGGGGATCGGATCGCCGGTGATGTACCTGATGGAGCTGGGGTTCACCGGCCGGCCGGCCATGTGGAATTCGTAGTGGAGGTGCGGACCGGTGGAGAGGCCGGTGGAGCCCACGTACCCGATGATATCCCCCTGGCGGACCCGGGCACCGGGACGGATCCCTCGCGCGAAGCCACGCATGTGCGCGTACCGGCTGGAGTACCCGCGCCTGTGGCGGATCTCCACCACGTTGCCGTACCCCCCACCCCACCCCGCCTTCGCCACCACCCCGTCGCCGACGGCGCGGATCGGCGTCCCCGACGAGGCAGCGTAGTCGATCCCGTGGTGCGCGCGCGCGCGCCGCAGGATCGGGTGGAAGCGACTGGTGGAGAAGGCCGAGGTGATGCGGCGGAACTCCAGCGGGGCGCGCAGGAAGGCCCGGCGCAGCGACTCCCCCTGGCGGTCGTAGTAGTCCTCGATGCCGTCCGGCGTGCGGAAGAGGAAGGCGCTGTACTCCCTGCCGTCCAGGTCGAAGAGCGCCCCTAGCAGGCGCCAGGAGCGCGCGGAGCCGTCCGGGCGGACCTCCCGCTCGTACAGGATCCGGTAGCTGTCCCCCGGGCGGAGGTCGCGAGAGAAGTCGATCTGCCAGGCGAAGATCCTGTCCGCGAGCAGATCCACGATCCGTTCCCGCTCGGCACGCGGCACGTCGGCGCCCCTGGCGCTCAGCACGGCCTGGTAGAGCGAGGATTCCACAGTACCCACCAGTGCCGCGGTATCCATCCGGACCGGGACCTCCTCCACCGAGGCATCCCATGCCCCGCGCTCGCGCCGCACCCGGAGCGTCCGGTCCGCGTCCAGGCTCATCTCCATCCCTCGTACCTCGCCCCCCACGAACGTCTTGCGGTACGAGACCACCGCCCCGGGGCGCAGCCCGCGCGGGTCCTGGTGCTCCTGGAGCTGGGCCAGCAGGGCCGCGGCGGAAGCCTGGTCCAGGCGCGAGCGTTCCAGGAGCTCGGAGAGCGTCTCCCCCTTCCGCAGAGTGTCCTGGAACGCCACCTCGGCCGGGTTGGCGTAGGCCGCGGGGAGGAGAACGGGTGGCTTCGGCTGCTCCGTGGCCACAGGGCGGTGGAGGAAGCTCCCCGCCCCCGCGAGGCCCACGGCCGCGAGCACGCCCAACGCAAGGATTCGGTACGGATTCGCCATCGGTCTCTGGGTCGGTTACGACGCCGCCCGTCCGGCGTCGTGGCCGGACAGAGGAAACAGAGGAAAACGGGGGAAGGCACGGACCCCGACGGCGGGGTCCGCGCCTTCCCCGGATCCGCCACCGGTCAGTCCATCTGGCGGCGGATGAAGGTGGGGATCTCCAGGTCGTTCGGGAGCGGCCGCTCCGCCGGGCGCTGCGGCCACCGGAGCGGGGTGGCCTGCGGGGGCTGGGCCTGCGGCTCGGGCACCGGCTCGGGGCGCGGCGGATAGGTGGTGACGGTGCTCGTCAGCGGGCGGGACTCGCCCCGGGCCGGCGTCGTGCGGAAGTTGGGCCGGATGACGTTGTCGTTGCGCTCCGACATCGGGGCGTCCTTCTCGAACCCCGTGGCGATCACCGTCACCCGGACCTCCTCCTTCATGGTGCTGTCGTGGACCGCGCCGAAGATGATCTCGGCCTCGTCCCCGGCGGCATCCTGGATGATGGAGGAGATGGTGGTGACCTCGTCTATGGCGAGGTCCATCCCGCCGGTGATGTTGATCAGCACCCCGGCCGCGCCGTGGATGGAGATGTTGTCCAGGAGGGGCGAGGAGATCGCCTCCTGAGCCGCCTCCACCGCGCGGTTCTCCCCGGTGCCGAAGCCAGTCCCCATCAGCGCGGCGCCGCGGTTGGACATGATGGTCCGCACGTCGGCGAAGTCCACGTTCACCTCGCCGGTGACGCGGATCAGGTCCGAGATCCCCTGGGTGGCGTGCAGGAGCACCTCGTCCGCCTTCTTGAGGGCGTCCTTGAACGAGGTCCCCTTCCCCACCACGGCGAGGAGCCGCTCGTTGGGGACCACGATCATGGTGTCCACGGCGCGCTTCAGCTCGGCGAGGCCTTGCTCCGCCTGCTTCATCCGCTTCTTCCCCTCGAAGAGGAAGGGACGGGTGACGATGGCGATGGTCAGCGCCCCCATCTCCCGGGCCATCTCCCCGATGAGCGGGGCGGCGCCGGTCCCGGTGCCGCCTCCCATCCCGGCGGTGATGAAGACCAGGTCAGCGCCCTCCAGCACCTTGCGGACCTCGTCGGCGTTTTCCTCCAGCGCCCCGCGCCCGATCTCGGGGCGGGCGCCGGCCCCGAGGCCGCGGGTGAGCTTCTTCCCGATCTGGATCTTGACGCCGGACTTGGAGAACTTGAGCGCCTGCGCGTCCGTGTTCACCGAGATGAACTCGACGCCCTCCAGGTCCTCGTCGATCATCCGGTTCACCGCGTTCCCCCCACCTCCGCCCACGCCCACCACCTTCATCCGGGCGTTCTGGAGGGCGGACTCCTCGTACTCGAAAATCATCTGCGTTCCTCCATCCGAGGGGAGGTACAACCACGTGAAGGACTATGATTCGTGCCGGCACCGGCTTCTCAGAAGAAGTCGGTGAACCAGTCTCGCATCCATTTGATAACTCCGCCCATGGACGGGCCGGCGCCGACCGCGCTCCCTCCGGCGTGCTCGGGGACCAGGCGCCGGGCGCCGTAGAGCACCAGCCCGGTAGCGGTGGCGAACTTCGGGCGCCGCACCGAGTCGGCCAGCCCCCCGAGCTCGTCTCCCGGGACGCCGCAGCGCACCGGGGCGGCGAAGGTCCGCTCCGCCAGCTCCAGGACCCCCTGCAGCGAGGCCCCGCCCCCGGTGAGGACGATCCCCGCGCCCAGCTTGTCGCCGAAGCCGCTGCGCTGGATCTGGTCGTCCACCAGCCCGAAGATCTCGTCCATCCGCTGCTCGATCACGTGCGCCAGGAGCTCCCGCGCGATGTAGCGCGTCTGCCCCGCGGCCGCGGCCGGGATCTCGAAGGTCTCATTCGGGTCCACCCGGTCGGCCCGGGCCACACCCCAGCGCTCCTTGGCGCGCGCCGCCTCCGCGTACGGGAGGGAGAGCCCCTTGGCGATGTCGTTGGTCACCGTCGCGCCACCCCAGGGGAGAGTCGCCAGGTGGCGGATCTTCCGCTCGTGGAAGATGACCACGTCGGTGGTGCCCCCGCCCAGCTCCACCACCGCCACCCCGATCTCCCTCTCGTCTTCGGAGAGCACCGCCAGCGAGGAGGCGATCGGCTCCAGGACCAGCTCGGCCACCTGGTACCCGGCGCGCGACACCGATTTGCGGATGTTCTGCGCGGCGGAGACGGCGCCGGTGACGATGAACACCTCGACCTCCAGGCGTGTCCCCGCCATCCCGACGGGGTCGCGGATCCCCCCCTGCCCGTCCACCAGGTACTCCTGGGGGATGGCGTGGAGGAGCTCGCGGTCGGCGGGGATGGGGACGGCGCGAGCCACCTCGTGCACCCGCTCCACGTCGCCCGGCGCGATCTCCTGCCTCCCCACCGCCACCACCCCGTGCGAGACGCGGGCGTGGATGTGCTCCCCGGCGATCCCGGTGTACAGGCGGTCCACGGTGACCCCCGCCATCAGCTCCGCTTCCTTGACCGCCTTGCGGATCGACTCGGTGGTGGCCTCGATGTCGGTGACGACCTCGCGGCGGATCCCCCCCGTCCTCGCCTGCCCGACGCCGAGCACCCGCACCAGCGAGCGGTTCGCGGGGTCGCCCGCGACCTCCGCGATCACCACCGCGGTCTTGCTCGATCCGATATCGAGACCGGCAACCAGAGTAGGACGCATGACGATGGGCTACGCGCGTGTCGGGAAGCGGACCACCACCTGGTCCTGGAATCTGAGGTCGACGCGGACGGGCTCCGGGATCCCCGCGGTGTCGGCGTTCGGGGGGAGCCGGCGCTCGATCTCGTCGAGCGCAGCGCGGAGCTGCCGGAGCCGCGTGGACTCCGCCCCGGCCGGGAGGAGGACCCGGACATCGGGCGCGGAAAGCGCCAGCAGGACGATCCCCCTGCCACCCCACCGCGCCTCGGAGACGCGCGCCACCAGCCCGGGGTCCAGATCGCCGAGTCGCCCCACCTCCGCCGCCAGGGCGCGGAGCGCCGCGTCGGCGCCGCGTCCGCCCCGCGCGGGCGCCACCCGCAGGAGCGGGAGGTCGACCGGGATTCGGGCGGGATCCACCGGGAGGACCTCCCCGGCCGCGGTCACCGGGTGCAGGGTCCCGGCCTCCACCAGCCCGACGGGGCGCTTCTCGCGCACCTCGATGCGGAGCGTCACGGGGAGCCGGCGCACCACCCGCGCGTCCTCCACCCCGGGGTGGAGCCGGAGCGCGGCCCGCCAGGGCTCCGGGTCGCGCCACACGCTCTCCCCCGGGCGGATCCCGGAGGCGGCGAGGACCTCGTGCGGGGCGATCATCCGCACTCCGGAGACCTCCACCCGGGCCACGCGGAACCAGGGAGCCCGCTCCAGGACCCGTGGCCCCCAGAGGGGTGCGGAGAGCACCGCCGGGAGAGCGGCGGCGAGAGCGATCCGACGGAGTTTGCGCACCGGGATCACGCGGCCGAGGGGGCGCCGCGGAGGAGGTCAAGCATCTCGCGCGCAGCGGCGTCCAGGTTCCCGGCGCCGAGCGTCAGGCAGAGGTCCCCGGGAGCGAGCGCTTCCGCGACCCGGGCGGGGACATCTTCCCGGTCGGGAATGTACCGTACCTCCGCGCCGGCGGCACGAGCGGCATCCGCTACCAGCTCTCCCGTGACCCCGGGGATCGGCGCCTCGCGGGCCGCGTACACGTCGGTGACGTAGACCCGGTCGGCCAGTGCCAGAGAGCGCCCGAACTCCGCCGCGAAGTCCCGGGTGCGGGAGTACAGGTGCGGCTGGAACACCGCTACCAGCCGCCGCTCCGGGTACGCCAGGCGCGCGGCGCGCAGCGTGGCCTCGATCTCCGTGGGGTGGTGCGCGTAGTCGTCCACGAAGAGCACCTCTCCCGCCTCCCCCACCCGCTCGAAGCGCCGGTCCACCCCGGCGAACTCCGCCAGCCCCTCGGAGATCGGTCCCCACTCCGCTCCCAGGTGCCGCGCCACGACAACGGCGGCGAGCGCGTTGCGGACGTTGTGCACCCCGGGGATCCTGAGCCGCGCCTCCCCCAGCCGGAACCCGCGCTCGCGGACCGCGAAGCGGGTCTCTCCCCCGACGGGCCGCACTCCCTCGGCTCGAAGCATCGACCCCGCCGCGATCCCGTACGACACCACCCGCCGGTCCGTCCCCCCCACCCGGGCCAGCAGGCGGGCGGCGCCGTGGTCGTCCGCGCATCCGGCGACGAAGCCGTCGGCGGGGACAGAGTCGACGAAGGCCAGGAAGGCGTCTTCAATGGCGGCCAGGGACCCGTACACGTCCAGGTGGTCGGCCTCGAGGGTGGTCACTACGGCGATGCGGGGGCGCAGCGTAAGGAACGAACGGTCGTACTCGTCGGCCTCGACCACGAAGAGCCGGTCGCTCCCCAGGCGCAGGTTTCCTCCCCAGGCGGGGACCCGTCCGCCCACCACCCCGGTAGGATCCAGCCCCGCCGCCGCCAGGACGGTGGTGGTGAGGGTGGTGGTGGTCGTCTTCCCGTGGGTCCCGGCGATCCCCACCACCACCCCACGGTTGACCACCGCTCCCAGCGCCTGCGCGCGTTTCAGCACCGGGATTCCCCGGTCGCGGGCGGCCTGGATTTCGGGGTGGTCGTTCCGGACGGCGGCGGTGACTACCAGCGCGGAGCACCCCTCGACGTGGGACGGGTCGTGCCCCTCGCACACCTCGGCGCCCGCGTCGCGGAGCGCCAGGGCCACTGCCCCCGGGTGGGAGTCGCACCCGGTGACCCGGGCGCCCGCGCGCAGGAAGAGCCCGGCCAGGGGAGCCATCCCGGCGCCGCCGATCCCCATGAAGTGGACCGGACCACCGCCGGCCGGCTCCACCGGTTCGAAGGGGCTCAATATAGTGTTCGGGTCAAAGGTGGAAAAGGGACCGGGTGCGCCTGTCTCACCTTTCCGTGAGCCGGGCCAACTGCTCCACGATCCGGGCGGCGGCGTCGGGCCGTCCCCGCTCCCGCGCCCTTTGCGACAGGCCGGCGCGGCGGGTGGCATCCTCGGCCAGTCCCACCATCTCCGTCCACAAACGGCCGCCCGCCAGCACCGCCTCCTCCACCAGGATCGCCGCCCCCGCCTCCTGGAGTGCTACCGCGTTGTGGTACTGGTGGTTGGCCGCGGCGGTGGGGAGCGGGACCAGGATACTGGGGATCCCCCAGGCGCACAGCTCCGCGAGCGCCATGGCACCGGCGCGGGAGACCGCGAGATCGGCTGCGGCGAGGGCGCGTGGCATGTCCTGGATGTACGGGACGGCGTGCACCCAGGGGAGGCCGAGCCCGGCGAGCCGCGCACCGATCCCCTCGTGGTGAGCGGGGCCGGTGGCCCAGAGGATCTCCAGCCCCTCCGGCCGGGGGGGGAGGCGCTCCTCCGCCACCCCGCGCAGATCCGTCAGGAGCGACTCGTTGACGGCGCGCGCGCCCTGGCTCCCGCCCACCACCAGGGCGACTGTCCCTCCCCCCAGGCCGAACCGGGCGCGCGCCTCCGCGCGGTCGAGGGTGGGGTCCGGGGGGCGGATGGGGTTCCCGAACTCGAACACCTCGGTCCGCGGGCCGGGGCGGAGGTACCGCCGCGCCTCCGGGAAGGCCAGGTGGATCTGCCGGACCCGCCCGGCCAGCCAGCGGGTGGTGACTCCCGGGAAGGAGTTCTGCTCCTGCACGGCGGCCGGGACCCCGCGCACGATCCCCGCGAACACCGCCGGACCGCTGGCGTACCCCCCCGTCCCCACCACCAGGTTGGGCCGGAACTGGCGGTACACGCTCCCCAGGCCGGAGAACGAGCGGAAGAGCGACGCCGCCAGCCGCCAGTTCTCCCAGGGGCGGGAGCGGCGGATCGGCTCGAAGGGGAGAAGGAGGTGCGGGACCCCGCGCTCCGGGAGGACGCGCGCCTCGACCCCGCGGCGGGCTCCCACGAAGAACACCTCGGTCCTCGGGTCGTGCTCCCGGAGCGCCTCCGCCAGCGCGAGCGCCGGGTACAGGTGCCCCCCCGTACCCCCGCCCGCGAACAGCACCCGGGGCGCCGGACCGCTGCCGGGGGTGCTCACCGCGGGGTCGCCTTTGCGGCGCGCGCGATGGAGAGCAGCACGCCCACGGCGATGAAGTAGGTGAGGAGAGCGCTCCCGCCGTACGACATGAAGGGGAGCGTGAAGCCGGTGGTCGGGAGCAGCGCCATGGCCACCCCCATGTGCAGGAAGGCGGTGACCACGATCAGGTTGGTCATCCCGACGGCAAGCAGGTAGCCGAAGCGGTCGGACGCGCGGCTGGCGATCCGGTACCCCACCGCCGCGAAGGCCGCGAAGAGCGCCACCACGACGGCCACGCCCAGGAGACCCCATTCCTCCGCGATCATGGAGAAGAGGAAGTCGTTGTGCGCCTCCGGGAGAAAGCCGTACTTCTGCCGGCTGTTGCCGAAGCCCACCCCCCCCAGCCCGCCGGAACCGATGGCGATCAGTGACTGGTTGATCTGATAGGCGATCCCCTGCGTGTCGCCGGAGGGGTCCAGGAAGGCCGCGATCCGCTTCACCCGGTAAGGGGCGTCGTCCAGTTTGGCGAGGATCACCGGGACGGCAACGATCCCCAGGGCGATGAAGTGCCCGATCCGCGCCCCTCCGGCAAAGAGCACCAGCGAGGTCAGGAGCGCGATCAGGAGCGCCGCGGACAGATTGGGCTCCAGGAACACCAGGAGAACGACCGGGACCCACACCACCAGGAAGGGCGTCAGTCCCCGGCTCAGCGAGTGCAGCCGGTCCTCCTTCCTCACGGCCATCATTGCCGTCCAGGCGATGAGCACCAGCTTGGCGAGCTCCGACGGCTGGAAGGAGATCCCCAGGTCCAGCCAGCGCCGGGCACCGTTGCGCACTGGGGCGATGGCCTGCGTCCCGGGTGCGATCACCACCACCAGCATCACCACTACGGCGAACAGCATCGGCCAGGCCCACAGCCGTAGCTGGCGGTAGTCGATCCGGGCGAGAATGGCCGCGATCACGCTTCCCGCGACCGCCGCGGTGAGCTGTTTGAGAACGTAGAAGTGGGCCGGGAGCCCCTCCGAGACCGCCTTGAGGGCGCTGGCGCTGTACATCTCCACCAGCCCCAGGCAGAACACCACCAGCGTGAGGGAGACCAGCGCGCCACCCTCCCACCCGTCCGGTCGCGGGGTGGCGGCGGATGTCACCGGGAAGTGCGGAGTGGGCCGGGCGGCGGTCGCCACCCCCTGCGCTGCCGTGGCGACGCGGGTCCTCGCCTTACGCGCGAGTGTTCGCATGGATCCCCTGGGTGACGAGCTCCACGAAGCGTTTCCCTCGTTCCTCGTAGTTCCTGAACATGTCGAAGCTGGAGCACGCGGGGGAAAGGAGGACGGCGTCGCCCGGGCGGGCGATCTCCGCCGCCCGAGCCACCACCTCCTCGAAGCTCCCCTGCACCCGCTCGACCGGGACGTGCCCGGAGAGGTCCCGCTCCACGATCTCTCCCGCCTCCCCGTAGGCGACCACCACGCGCAGACGATGGCCGAGGTCCGGGAGGAGCTCCGTATACGGTTCGCCCTTGTGGCGCCCCCCCAGGAGGAGGATGAAGGGGCGGGCCATGCTGCGGACCGCCACCCGGGTGGAGGCGATGTTGGTGGCCTTGGAATCATTGATCCAGAGCACCCCGCCGCGCTCCTCCACCGGCTCCAGACGGTGCGGCGGCGCGCGGAAGGAGCGCAGCCCCCGGCGGACCGACTCCGCGTCCGCCCCAGCCAGCCGCGCCGCGACGGAGGCGGCCAGGGCGTTGGCGACGTTGTGCGGTCCCAGGATCCGCAGCTCCTCCGCGCGGACCAGCGCCTCCTCGCTCCCCGGCTCCAGCCGGAGCGTCAGCACCCCGTTCGGGGCCAGGAACCCCCCCGGCTCGTCCGCCGGGGGCTGCGACGCGATCCGGAAGTAGTAGCGGCGCCCCGGAGCGTCCCCGATCAGGGCACGGGCGCGGGTGTCCTCGGCGTTCAGGACCCAGGCGCTGTCGGCGGTGGCGTTGCGGAAGAGGCGCGCCTTGTCGGCATAGTAGTCCTCCACATCCGCGTACCAGTCCAGGTGGTCGGGAGCCAGGTTGGTGAGCACTCCGATCCGCGGGGCGAAGGCGCGCGTCCCGGCGAGCTGGAAGGAGGACACCTCCACCACGGCGATCTCCGGCTGCGGGTCGCGGAGCGCCAGCTCGGAGAGCGCGGTGCCGATGTTCCCCCCCGCCGGGGCGTCCTTCCCTGCCCCGGTGAGGAGGTGGGAGATCAGCGCGGTGGTGGTGGTCTTCCCGTTGGTCCCGGTGATGGCGACGACCACGGAATCGAGCTCCCCGGATGCGAACTCCACCTCGGCGACCACCGGGACGCCGGCGATTTCCGGGGCGCGGAGGACGG
Organism: Longimicrobiaceae bacterium; assembly: GCA_036260145.1. Lineage (GTDB taxonomy): Bacteria > Gemmatimonadota > Gemmatimonadetes > Longimicrobiales > Longimicrobiaceae > JAFAYN01. The sequence goes on from DATAAL010000629.1 coordinate 10,545, forward strand.
GGGTGGTGGGCGGAATCCCCGGGCTGAGGACGATGAAGTCGCAGCGGGACAGCTTGGCCGGGTCGTGTCCTCCCGTCTGAGCGTCCGCGCCGAGGGCACGGAGCCGCTCCGCCGTCTCCCGGGCCGACAGAGCGTCCCCCGCGTCGCTCGCGTATACCCGCGCCCCGCGAGCCAGCGCGAGGCGGGCCGCGGCCATCCCGCTCCGCCCCAGCCCCAGGACGCCGACGTACTTCCCGGCGAGCGTCCGGCTCATCGGATCTTGAGGGTGGCGAAGGCGGCCAGGGCGAACATCACCCCCAGGATCCAGAAGCGGATGATGACCCGGTTCTCGTGCCAGCCGATCTGCTCGAAGTGGTGGTGCAGCGGCGCCATGCGGAAGATCCTCCGCCCCGTCCCGGTGCGCCGCTTGGTCCACTTGTAGTACAGGGTCTGCGAGGCCACGGAGAGCGCCTCCAGCACGAACACCCCGCCCACGATCGCCAGGAGGAACTCGGCCTTGAGGAGCACCGCCACCGCCCCCAGCGCACCCCCGATGGCCAGCGACCCGGTATCCCCCATGAACACCTCCGCCGGGTGCGCGTTGAACCAGAGGAAGCCGAGGCACCCCCCCGCCAGCGCCACGCAGAAGACGGAGAGCTCGCCGGCC
>DATAAL010000630.1:0-2773 GCA_036260145.1 Longimicrobiaceae bacterium
CACCCGGTAGGGACCCTCCGGCTGCACGGCGCGTAGCCGTTCCAGGTACTCCGCCGCCATCTCCTCTACGCTGGAGTGCGGAACCTCCCCGTCCTCCATCCCCCGCGCCCGCAGGCCGTAGAACGGCTGGTCGGCGCCGAGGTGGCGGCTCAGCTCCACGTAGGAGAGGACGTTCCCGCCCGCGGCGTGGACGAAGAAGAGCGGCCGCGCGGCGCCGGTGGTCCGGATGGGCACCAGGGTCGAACCGGACCGTGGCGCCTCGCCGCCGCGCAACACCTCGGCCATCCGCTCCACGGTGGACCGGGTGAACAGCCCGGCCACGGGGAAGGGGACCCCGGTGAGCTGCTCCACCCGCGCGGCGAGCCGCACGGCCAGGAGCGAGTGTCCGCCGAGCGCGAAGAAGTCGTCGCGCACCCCGACGGGACGCACCTCCAGCAGCTCCTCCCAGAGCTGCACGAGCCGGAGCTCCAGATCGTCGCGCGGCGGGACGTACGCCTCGTCCGCGGCCCTCCCGGGTGCCGGGAGGGCCCGGCGGTCGATCTTCCCGTTGGGGGAGAGCGGGAGCGCGTCCAGGAGCACGAGCGCGGAGGGCACCATGTACTCGGGGAGACGCCCCCTGAGGTGCTCCCGCAGCTCCTGGACGGAGGCCGTGCCCCGCGAGGCGACGACGTACGCGACCAGCCGCCGCTCCCCCGGCGTGTCCTCCCGCGCCACCACCACCGACTCGCGCACCTCCGGGTGCTCCCGCAGCACGGCCTCCACCTCGCCGGGCTCGATGCGGAAGCCCCGGATCTTCACCTGGTGGTCCACCCGGCCACGGTACTCCAGCTCCCGGTCGGGACGCCAGCGTACCCGGTCCATCGTCCGGTACATCCGCGACCCCTCCGCCGCGAAGGGGTCCGGGAGGAACCGCTCGGCGGTCAGCTCCGGGCGGTTCTCGTAGCCGCGCGAGAGCCCGTCTCCCGACAGGTAGAGCTCGCCGATGACGCCGGCCGGCACCGGCTGCAGGTGTGCGTCCAGCACGTACGCCCGCGTGTTCGCCACCGGGCGGCCGACGTGGACCTGCTCGCCGCCCCGCTCCACCCGGGAGTAGGTGGAGTAGGTGGTGTCCTCCGTGGGACCATACAGGTTCCCCACGCGCTCGACGGTGCCCAGCGCGTACAGCGCCTGCGCCAGCGCGTTCGGCAGTGGCTCGCCGCCTAGGTTGAGCGTCCGCACGCCGGCCGGGATCGCTCCCATCCTCAGCAGCTCCGCCGCGGCGCTCGGGACCATGCTGGCGTGGACCACCTCCTCGCGGAGCTCCGCCAGCTCCAGCGCGTTCTCGGCCAGGACCAGCGTCCCGCCCCAGCAGAGGGTGCCGAAGACCTCCGCCACCGAGACGTCGAAGCTGACGGAGGTGGAGAAGAGCACCGCGCGCCGCTCCTCGTCCGTGATGGTCTCCTTCAGCCAGTGCAGGAGGACGACCGTGCTGGAGTGGCGGATCATCACCCCCTTCGGCCTCCCGGTGGAGCCCGAGGTGAAGATCACGTGCGAGAGGTTCTCCGGGAGCACGCCGCTCTCCGGCGCCTCCTCGGACTCCGCCGAGAGCGCCTCGGCCTCCGCGTCCAGGACCAGGAGCCCGGCCGCTCCCTCCGGGATGCGCCCGGTGAGCCCCGACTCGGTGAGGACGAGGCCGATTCCCCCGTCCTCGACCATCCAGCCGATCCGCTGCGGCGGATAGACCGGGTCCAGAGGGACGTAGGCACCACCGGCCCGGAGCACGCCGAGGAGCGCCACCAGCAGCTCCGGGGTGCGGCTCGTGCACACGCCCACCCGGGTCTCGGGCCCCACGCCGCGGCGCTGCAGCGCGCTGGCCAGTCGCGCGGAGCGCCGGTCCAGCTCGGCGTACGACATCGTCTCGCCCCGGCAGCGGATCGCGACCGCGTCCGGGGTGCGCCGCGCCTGTGCGGCGAACAGGTCGTGCACGCACAGCCCTCGCGGATACGGCCGATCCGTCCGGTTCCGCTCCTCCAGGAGCTGCCTCCGCTCGTCGTCTCCGAGCAGCGGAATCGTGGCGGCCGGGGAGCCCGGGTCGGAGGCTGCCGCTTCGAGGAGCCGGGTGAGGTGGCCGGCCATCCGCTCGATGGTGGCTCCGTCCCACAGCTCCGCGCGGTAGGTGATCGCGCCCCGCAGCCTCCCCTCCTCCTCCCCCATCTCCAGGCTCAGGTCGAACTTGACCACCCCCTCGCCGCCCAGGTCCAGCGGCTCCATCGCCAGCTCTCCCATGCGCAGCTCTGTGCGCTCCGTGTTCTGCAGCGCGAACATCACCTGGAAGAGCGGCGTGTACGCAAGACTCCGCTCCCTCGCTACCTCCTCCACCACCCGCTCGAACGGCACCTCATGGTAACCGTACGCCCCCAGCGTTCCCTCCCGCACCCGCCCCACCAGCTCGCGGAAGCTCGGATCCCCCGACAGGTCCCCCCGCAGCACCAGCGTGTTCACGAAGAAGCCGATCAGCCCCTCCACTTCCGCCCGCGTGCGCCCCGAGATCGGACTACCCACCACCACATCCTCCTCCCCCGCGTAGCGCCCCAGCAGCACCTGCCACCCCGCCAGCAGCGTCATGAACAGCGTCGCTCCCTCCCGCCGGGAGAGCGCCTGCAGGCGCTGCGCGGTCTCCGCGGGGAGCGCGAAGGCGACGCTGCCCGCGCGCGGGTCGGGCACCGGCGGGCGCGGCCGGTCCGTGGGCAGCTCCAGCAGCGCAGGCGCCCCCGCCAGCCGCTCCCGCCACCAG
>DATAAL010000631.1:0-2595 GCA_036260145.1 Longimicrobiaceae bacterium
CGCAGCGCGCGCCAGGAGCGCGGCGGCCCGCGGGTCGGCGCCGCCCGCGGCGAGGGCCTCCCCGGCGAGCGCCGTCAGCTCCAGCGACACCTCGCGCGGCGCGCGGCTCCACAGCCGCCCGGCCGCCCGGTCCAGCTCCGCCAGGAGCAGGAGGAGCGAGGGCGTGGCCGGGCCGGCGCGCCGCTCCGCGGGAGCCGCCTCGTCCAGCTTCCCCGTCCCCCGGGCGGCGGGGACGTCCACCGGATCCACCCGCACCGTCCCCCGCACGAAGCGGCGCTCCCCCTGCTGCGCCTCCTTGATCAGCCGCAGCGCCGCGTACTGGTGCGGGAGGGACGCGGCGGGATCCCCCTGGTTCAGCTCCCGCTCCGCCGCCCACATGGCGTTGTAGATCGCCAGGAGCCGCTGGTTCACCGCGACCACCGGGGCCTCGTCGTGGCGGTGCTCCACCTCGTCGCGCGTCCCCTGACCCGTGGCGCGGGACGCCTCCTCCAGCACCTGCCCGGGAGTCTGCGGCCTCCCCTCCTGGTGCTCGTGGGCGCCGCCCTGCTCCCCGGGGCGGGCGTGCGCCTCCGTGGGCTGGAGCCCCCCCGTGGAGCGGCTGAAGAGCTGCTCCCCGACCCGGTCCCGGAGGCGCCCCTGCTCGTGTCCGATCTCCGTGGACTCCTCCAGCGTCGCCGCCCGCCCGATCCGCGGGGCGCGGTCGCGGAGCCGCTCCGTCATCAGGATCAGCATCCGCTGGCTCAGCACGGGGTTCTCGGCCAGCTCCGGGGGGATCCCCACCACGGTGTTGACCCGGTCCAGCTCCTCCGGGCGGGCGACGCGGATTACGCGGGTCTGCGACACGCTCTCCCCCGGCCCCGTCACGGTGTTCCGGTCGCGGGCGACGGCGCGCAGGTGGACCATGTCCCCCGGGCGGAGCCCCAGGGCCGCGAGGTCGACGGTGTGCTCCGCGACGACCACCCTCCCGCTCCGCGCCACCCGGCTCCACCCCCACTCCCCCTCCTCGAAGGAGAACGACTCCCCGCTCCCCCGTGAGCGGATCCAGGTGAGGCGGAGCTCCCCCACCCCGAAGTCATCGCTTGCCGTCGCCCGCACGCCGATCCGGCCCCTCGCGGAGGCGACCACCAGGTCCTCCACCGGCTCCCGGAGCGCGATCTCCGGGGGGTTGTCCGGAGCGACGGTGACCGGGACGATCCGCCGGTCCACCACCTCTCCGGCGGCGAGCGCCTCCAGCGCGATCCCCCGCTCCGCCGCCTGGGTCCACTCCACGCTCCACTCCCCTCCGCTCCGCCGCACCGGGAGCGTGCCCCCACCCACCCGCCGCGCCCGCACCGCCGACCAGCGGCCGGGGAAGCGGCTCCGCAGGCGCACGCGGCTCCCCGGGAGGAGCGTCAGGCCCTCCGGGCCCCGGGCCTCCCGCTCCGGCATCCCGGTGTACGCCGGGGGACGGATCCGCCAGCGCAGCTCGTCGAACCCCGGAACCGGTGCCGGCGGGACCAGGGGGAGCGTCTCCGCGCGCCGCTCCTCCCACGCGGTCTCGTAGGCGTCCGCGGGGTCGGTCCAGCGCGCCCACGCCTCCCGCGCCGGGCCGGGGAGGAGGAGCGCGAGGGCGAGAGCCGCCGCCGCCGCGCCGAGGAGAAGGAGCGCGGGACGCCGGAGCCGGAGGGGCACCACGCCCCGCGCGTCCACCGATCCGATCCGGGACGCCAGCTCCCGCCGGAAGGCCCGCACGACGGGGCTCTCGTCCGGCCCCCCGGCGTCCAGCTCCAGCCCGGTGGCGAGGCGGTTCTCCAGCGACGGGACCCGCTCCTCCACCAGGAGGGCGAGCCGACGGTCGGCCGGGGGGCGGGCGGCGCGGAGCAGTCCCCGCGCGGCGACCCCGATGAACACTGCGAGCGGGAGCCAGCGGAGCACCCCGCGCGCGGCGGCGGGGAGCGGAGCGGCGAGGTCGAGGAGGAGGAGCGCGAGCGCGGCGGCGAGCCCCATTGCCGGACCGAGCACCAGCGCGCGCGCGAGGATGACGCGCCGCCAGCGCGCGCGGACCCGCAGGAGCAGCCACGTGACACCGGCGGGAGTCGTGGCCCGGTCCGGCGCGGGTGGGGCGAGCGTGGTCAACGGTTCCTCCCGCGGCCGTAGGCGAGCGCCGTCTCCAGGAGGGCCAGGAGGAGCGCGGAGCCCAGAACCCAGCGCCCGAGCGGGATCCCTCCCCCGGCGGCCCCCAGCCTCGCGGTCGGGAGCGCCTCCGGCCCCCCGTCGCCGCGCAGGACGGCGCGTGCCCCCGCGTCCAGCGGCATCCCGGCAGCGACCGGGTCCCCCCGTCCTCGCAGCCCCGGACGAGGCGGTCGAGCGCCCGGGGGTATTCGGCGGACAGCGGGAAGGCCCCCACCTCCAGCTCCGCGGCGAGCTGCACGATGCACCCCCGCCCCACCCGCACCGCGGCCGCCGCGGGGCTCCCGTCCTCCCACGCCGCGATCAGCCGGGACCCCGCCCGAGGCGCTCCGGCCGTGCGGCGCTCGGCCCCCGCGACGCGCGGTCCTCCCTCGAAGACGAGCGTCCCGGCCCCGGTCGAGCGGGCGGCGCCCCCGGGCCCGCGCC
>DATAAL010000632.1:0-3805 GCA_036260145.1 Longimicrobiaceae bacterium
GGCGCCCCGTCCGACACCCCCCTGCGGACCCTGTAGGGGCTCCTCCTCGCGGACCGTCCGGAGCCCCCCCTCACTCCGGCGGAGGAGGTGGGTATCCTCCGCCGCCGGAGGAGCCACCGGACACCCACGCCAGCTCCTCCCGCAGCGCCTCCAGCCGCTCCGCGATCCTGCGCTGCCGGAGGCGCAGCTCCGGGAGGAGGTCGCCTCCGCGCCCGCGTAGCAGGAGAAACCGGCGGGCGTCGTCCACCGCCTCCTCCCAGCGGTTGTGGACTGCGACGGCGAGCAGGCCCAGAAGCGGGAGCACCGCCAGCACCGCCACTCCGGCCCACCCACCGAGAAGCGCCCCCGTGGCCAGGGCCAGCCCCACGGTCCATACCAGGTGGACCACCGCACCCACCAGCAGCTTGTAGGTGGCACGCACGTCGTGCGACGGGCGCGCCCGGGCTTCCAGGATCCCGGTGAGCCGGTAGGGGAGGAAGTATACCGCCGTCCCCGCCACGGCCAGCGGCGTGGCCACCAGGAAGAAGGCGAGCTGCCGCACGGTCCAGCGGACCGCGGCGTGGAGACGCGGCACCTCCCGGAGGTCGGCGGGGCGGAGCCCGACCGCGTCCAGGAGCCGGCCGTGCCGCGACACCTCGCGCGCGATCTCCCGCCACTCCCCCAGGTTCTCCCCGCGCAGCCGGGCCAGTCCCTCCGTGGCCTCACGGAGCCGCTCCACCCGGTCCGCCGGGTCGGCGTCCATCTCCCACTCCGCCGCGTAGATCTCCTCGGCGGTCTCCACCAGCGGAGCGTCCTCCCAGCGCTCCAGGTTCACGGTCACCTCCCGCAGCCGGCGGTCTATGCGGCGGGTCAGCTCCCGTACCGCATCCACGTCACCGGTCCCGCGGTCGCAGAGGTCGTCCCACTCCACGGGCTCGCCGATCACCGCGAGCGCGTCGGAGCGGAAGCGCTCCTTGCCGCGGAACACCAGCCCCACCGGGACGATGGGGAAGGCCCGTCCCAGCCGCCCGGCCGCGCCCAGGGCGATCCGCGCCGCGCCCGTCCTGAGCGGGGCCAGCGAGGGCTCGCTGTGGCTCAGCCCCTCGGGGAAGATCCCCACCGCCGCTCCCTCCGCCAGCGCGCCGTGCGCGGCGCGGAAGGAGTCCTCGTTTGCGCCCATCTCCGCCGGGTCGTCCGAGGCCCGGTACACGGGGATGGCGCCCGCGCCGCGCACCATCCACCCCACCTGCCGGTCGCCGAAGAGCGGCGCCTTGGCGAGGAAGCGGACCGGGCGACGGGCGACCGCCGCCACCAGCGCCGGGTCCATCAGCGAGTTGGGGTGGTTGGCCACCAGGAGGACCGGTCCGTGCAGGGGTACGCGCCCGCCCGCCGCTTCCAGGCGGTAGAAGGTACGCACGGCCAGTGAGGAGAGCCGGGAAAGGACGGGGAGGAGCCACATGGGAAGAGCGGGGAAGGGGAGCGGCGGGTCACGAAGCGGCAGCCTCTCCGCGCCCGTCGGGCTGCACGGGCACGTCGCACCGGGATGCGTGTAGATTGCGGTGCCGCGGAGCCCCGCCGGGACCGCGGAAGGGAATCTAGGAGCACCACGGACCGACCGACACCCCGAGCCCATGAAGGAATATCCCGTTCCGCCCTTCCGTCCTGCCCTCGGCCTGGGCAACCCGCACCTGCAGACGATCGGCGGACGCTTCCTGCGCCGGCGCCACGGTGTCGCCCTGCGCCGGGAGCGGATCGACACCCCGGACGGCGACTTCCTGGACCTGGACTTCGCGGACTCGGAAGCGAACGGGTGGGAGGCCCCCGGTCCCGCTTCGCCACTGGCCGTGGTGCTGCACGGGCTGGAGGGCTCCGCGCTCTCGGGCTACGTCCTGCAGACGCTGCGGGAGCTGGGCGCGCGCGGCATCCGCCGTGTCGCCCTGAACTTCCGCACCTGCGGGGGCGAGCCCAACCGCCTCGCGCGCTTCTACCACTCGGGGGAGACGGGGGACCTCGCCTTCGTCCTGGAGCTGCTGGCCGGGCGATTCCCGGAGGCGCCGCTGGGGGCGGTGGGGTTCTCGCTCGGCGGGAACGCCCTCCTCAAGTACCTCGGCGAGCGCGGCGAGGAGGCGCTCGCCCGCGCGGCCGTGGCGGTCTCGGTCCCGTTCGACCTGGCGGCGGGCGCCGAGAACATGGAGCGGGGGATGGGCCGCTTCTACACCGGGCGCTTCCTGCGCTCCCTCTGGGGCAAGTACCGGGCGAAGCAGGCGGTGATCGGCGACACGTGCGACATCCGGCGGGTGAGGGCGGCGCGCACCTTCCGCGAGTTCGACGACGCGGCCACGGCGCCGCTGCACGGCTTCCGGGATGCCGCCCACTACTACGCCGAGTCCAGCTCGGCGCGCTTCCTCTCCGCGATCCGCGTCCCCACCCTCCTCCTCCACTCGGCCGACGACCCCTTCCTCCCCGCCGACGCCATCCCGCGCGCCGCCGCGCGGGAGAACCCGTGCATCGTGGAGGGGTTCACCGAGCGTGGCGGGCACGTGGGCTTCGTGGGGGGGACGCTCCGCTCCCCGGAGTTCTGGGCGGAGCGGGAGGCCGCGCGCTTCCTCGCCTTCCGGCTGCCGCGGGGGTGAGCCGGAGCGGGGCCGCGTCCCGCGCTGGTACGGGGCTCGCGTGGTGCGGAGGTCACGAACCCGAGGATCGCAGGCAGAGAGGATGCATGACGGAAGAGATCGCGATCGCGGAGGAGCGCGCGGAGTGGGGACGCACGGTGGCCGAGCGGATGTCGCACCGCGTCCTCCTCAACGTTCCCAGCCGCAACAACCCGAAGCTCCGGACGCTGATCGAGCGGATCAACGCGGACGACGAGCTGTACGCCCTCTGGCTGGCCGCCAACGTCAACGCGGTGGAGCGGCTGGGGATGACCGACCACGGCCCCGTGCACGTGAAGATCGTGATGAACATCGCCGCCAAGCTCCTCCGGCTCCTGGTGGAGCGCGGGGTGGAGCCGGCGGTGGTCGCCAACTACGGGATGGGGGCCGAGGACGCGGAGGTGGTGGTCTCGCTCGCGGCGCTTCTGCACGACACGGGGATGTCCATCCACCGCAGCGACCACGAGGGGTTCTCGCTCTTCGTGGTGCAGAACAAGCTCCGGGAGCTGCTGGCGGAGGTGTACGACACCGCGACCGCCACCATTCTCCGCTCCGAGATACTGCACGCCATCATCTCGCACCGCTCCGGGGGGAAGCCGCTGACGCTGGAGGCGGGGATCGTGCGGGTGGCGGACGCGCTGGACATGGCCAAGGGGCGCTCCCGCATCCCTTTCGCCTCGGGGTCCATGAGCATCCACTCCATCTCGGCGGCGGCCATCGAGGCGGTGCACCTGGAGGCCGGGGAGGCGAAACCGATCCACCTGCGCATCGAGATGTCCAACTCCGCGGGGGTGTTCCAGCTCGACCAGCTCCTGCGCGAGAAGCTGGCGGGGAGCGGGCTGGAGCCGTACGTGGAGGTGGAGGCGCACATCGAGGGGGAGGCGGAGAAGCGGCTGGTGACGGCGTACCGGCTATGAACGGCTGGAACTGCTTGGAACAGCCGGCTTGGGCGTGCCCCCCGCTGGCGTGGGGGTCGGGCTGGCGCGGAGTAACGCACGATACGACCGTGCGTAACTCCGGCGAGCCCCGGAAACCACCCCGGGTCTCGCCCCTGCGGGCGCACATCCCTCACGCGGGCTCCCCCACCCCCAGCCCCTCCCCCACAAGGGGGGAGGGGAGCACGGCGCGGAGGAGGGCGCCCTTTCCGTGGAGATGCCCCTCCCCCGGAACGGGGG
>DATAAL010000633.1:0-2904 GCA_036260145.1 Longimicrobiaceae bacterium
GGTGATTTTCGTGTTCCAGCCGGCGGAGGAGGGGCCGCCGCTGGGGGAGGAGGGGGGCGCGGAGCTGATGCTCAGGGAGGGGGTGTTCGATGGGCCCCGGCCGAGCGCGGTCTTCGGGCTGCACTCCTTCTCGGAGATGGAGGTGGGGAAGGTGGGGTACACCCCGGGCCCGGCGATGGCCGCGGCCACGGAGTGGCGGGCGACGATCCGCGGGAAGCAGGCGCATGGCGCCTCCCCGCACCAGTCGGTGGACCCGGTGGTCATGGCGTCGCAGGCGGTGATGGCACTGCAGACCATCCGCTCCCGCAACCTCTCCCCCTTCACCCCGAGCGTGGTCACGGTGGGGATCATCCGCGGCGGGGAGCGCCTCAACATCATCCCCGCCGAGGTGAAGCTGGAGGGAACCATCCGCACCTTCTCCCCGGCGGTGACCGACTCCATCGAGCAGCGGGTGCGCGAGATCCTGGACGGGGTGACGCGGGCGGGGGGCGGCTCGTACACGGTGGACTTCAAGCGCGCCTATCCGGTGACGGTCAACGACACCGCGCTCGCTGCGCGGGTACGCCCCACCCTGGAGCGGGTGGTGGGGAGGGAGAACGTGCTGGAGGTGGCTCCCACCACCGGGGCCGAGGACTTCTCCTTCTTCGCCAACCGGGTGCCGGGGTTCTACTACCGGCTGGGGACGGTGAAGCCGGGGACGGTCTCCGGAGGGCATCACACCCCCACCTTCATGGCCGACGACGCCTCCATCCCCATCGGGATGCGGGTGATGTCCACCCTGCTGCTGGACTACCTGTCGAGGGGTGCCAGGTAACTTGGAACGGCTCGGTTTGGGCGTGTCCCCCCTGCCGGGGGGCCGGGCGGGCGCACATCCCTCACGCAACTACGAACGGCAGGGTCTCTCCCGCTGGAGGGATCCTGCCGTTTCTCTTCGGTCCGGGGCGCTCTTGGCCCCTTGCCACACCTCCGCCGGCTCCCTGCGCTCCGGCGTGAACAGACGGCGCACCGCCGTTCTTGCGCGGCGTAGGCGCACCCCTCTATAGTTGCCATAGTCTAAAATTATAGGGTCGTGTTGCGCGACGGAGAACCGGTCGGCCGCCCATGCCTCTGGCGGCGCCTGGCCGTACCCGATCCCACCCGTCGCCACGCGTTCCGACCCTGGAGCCCGGACCACCCGGCCGGTCGTACCCCACCCCCGCAGGAGGCAAGCGATGGGTCGCCTAACTCGTAAGTACCTCGCCCTCGTGGTCGCGCTGGCCGGCGTGCCGGCCGTGGCCCTCCCCCTGGCCGCGCAGGGCACCGGCACCGTGCGGGGCCGCGTCCTGGACGCCGCCACCCGCCGCCCGATCCCCGAGGCACAGGTCGCCCTGGTGGGAGGCACCCGCCGGGTGGTGACCGACGCCGAGGGAGCGTACACCCTCACCGGGATCCCCGCGGGCGGCGCCAGCCTGCAGGCCAGCAAGCTCGGGTACGCCCCCGCCACCACCCGGGTCAGCGTCGCCGCCGGGGAGACCGCCACCGCCGACCTCTCACTGAATGCCAGCGCGCTGGCGCTGGAGGAGCTGGTGGTGACCGCCACGGGGGAGACCCGGCGCCGCGAGATCGCCACCAGCCTGGAGGCCATCGGGGGACGGGAGATCGAGAACGCCCCGGTGCGCAACGCCCAGGAGATCATCGCCGGGCGCACGGCGGGGGTCACGGTGCTGGGGAACTCCGGGCAGCCCGGAGCCGGAGGGACCATCCGGCTGCGCGGCAACAACAGCATCAGCCAGGGGAACAACCCCATCATCTACGTGGACGGGGTCCGCATCTTCAGCGGCTTCACCCCCACCAACCAGGCCGGCCGCCAGGGCGCCCTCCCGTTCAACGACATCAAGGCCGAGGACATCGAGCGGGTGGAGATCGTCAAGGGCGCCGCCGCCACCACCCTGTACGGGACCGAGGCCTCCGGCGGGGTGATCCAGATCTTCACCAAGCGGGGGACGAGCGGGCGGGCCCAGTGGACGGCCGAGATCACCGGCGGGGTGAACCAGATGGGACACGTGGGCCCCGACGAGGACCCCACGGGGCTGTTCGTCAACCGGTGCCGGGGCGAGGGGCTGGTGCAGTACCCCGACCCCGCCAGGGACGAGGCGGTGCGCTTCGAGGACCCCACCTGCCCGGCCAGCGGCTCCTGGCTGCGCAACGGCGGGGTGCAGCAGTACACCGTGTCGGTGCGGGGCGGGGCGGAGGCGCTTCGCTACTTCGTCTCGGGGAACTACTCCGACCAGGAAGGGGTGATCGCCCCCGGCGGCTCCCGCGACGGCGGCTTCCGCGGCAACTTCGGCTTCACCCCGGTGCGTGGGCTGGAGCTTTCGCTCAACTCCTCGTACCAGAAGCGGAACACCCGCTGGGTGCCGGACGGGAACAACGCCAACGGCTTCATGCTGAACGTGACCCGCGGGTTCAACAGCAACTTCAAGCGCCCCGCGAACTACACCGGGCCGGACTGCTCCGACCCGGCGATCACCTGCATCGTCAACGGGGACCTGCTCACCACCGACAACACCACCGCGAACGATCACTTCATCACCGGGTTCACAGCGGCGTGGGTCCCGAACGACCGGATCAGCAACCGGCTCACCGTGGGGTACGACTACAACAGCACGCTCAACGAGAGCGTCAACCCCTTCAACTTCGTCCGCACCCCCAAGGGGCAGATCCTGAGCACGGACAACCGGCGCACCTTCCTCTCGCTGGACTACGCCGGCTCCTTCCGCAACAACTTCACGGAGAGCCTCTCCTCCACCTTCTCGTGGGGCGGGCAGATGTTCGACGACCGGCGCCGCTTCTTCGAGCTGGAGGCGTTCGACTTCTCCGGGCCCGGGAAGCCGACGGTGGAGTCGGCCGCGCGGCGGACGGTGC
>DATAAL010000634.1:0-4074 GCA_036260145.1 Longimicrobiaceae bacterium
GGAAGGGGTGCTGACGAACCTCGCGCACCCTGTGTCCGTGACAGTCCCACCGCGGCTCGTGACGGTCGGAACCCCCGCGAAGCTCATCGGGACGGGGGACGATGTCGAGCCAGCGGACGTTGTCGCGCCACCCGAGGCGACTCCGCCGTACTCGGCCCTCGGCAACGGGACCGCTGCGGCAGTCGGCTCCAGGTCCGCGCTCGGGGAGCTGGAACAGCGCTTCCCCTTCGTGGTCGCCACGCTCCCCGGAGTGGAGAGCGCGCAGACGGTCGCCGTACTCTCCCCCGAGCGGCCGGTCATCGTCGTGGCGCGCGCAGGGAAGGTCACCCGCACGGAGCTACGGGGCACGGTGGAGATCTGCGAGCAGATGGGGGTTCCGGTGGCGGGGATCGTCCTGCAGCCCGCGGGAAGGGACGGTCGGGTTGCGTGACTCACGTGCCGGCGCTCCCCGTTCGGCCGGCAGGGTGACGACTTTCCTTCCGGAGAGGCGCGAAAGGGCGCCACGCTCCCGGGAGGCGGCGTCGATCCTGGTGGATGCCCGGGCGCTCCGGGTCTCCGGGATCGGGAGATATCTCCGCGAGATCCTGGGTGCCCTCTTCACCGATCCTCGCTTCACCCGGATCAAGCTCCTCGGCGTGCCGCAGGATCTGGAGGAGTTCCGTGGATCCGTGGCTCATGGGGAAAAGGCGGTCATCTGCGCCTATCCGTACGGCTTCTACAGTCCGTACGCGCAGGCAGCGTGGCTTGGGCTGTGCGCTACAGGTGCGACGGAGGCCGACGTAGCCTTCTTTCCACACTACGACGCCCCGCTCCTCGCGCTTCCGTCCCGGAGCGTGGTCACCATCCAGGACCTGATCCACTTCAAGGTTCCCTCGGCCTTCCCCCTATGGCGCCGCCAGGCCGCGGGCCTTCTGCTCCATCGGGCCGTGCGGGGTGCCGGGCGTGTGCTGGTCTCCTCCGAGTCCACGCGGCGGGATCTGGTGGAGCGCTTTCCAGGCTCCGATGCCAAGATCGAGGTCGTCCCGTTCGGCGTCAGCCGGTTCTTCCACGCGGCCGCCCGCGGAGGAGCTGCGAGGTCCGTGGGGCACCCCTACCTCCTCTGCGTGGGGAACCGCAAGCCTCACAAGAACCTCGCCGCCGCGATCGAGGCGCTGGCGCTCCTGCGTCCGGATGCTCCGGATCTGCGGCTGGTGGTTGCGGGGGAGTGGTTCCCGGGATGGGAGGCGGTGCTGCAGCGTGCGGACGCCCTCGGCGTCCGGGATCGCGTGGTCGAGATGTCGGGGGTGACCGACTCCGCCCTGCGAGACCTGTACGCCCGTTGCGAGGCGCTGCTCTTCCCCTCACTCTATGAGGGTTTCGGACTCCCGGTCCTGGAGGCCATGGCCTGCGGGGCCCCCGTGATCGCGTCGAACCGCTCCTCGATCCCGGAGGTGGTGGGAGACGCCGGGGTGCTGGTGGACCCGGAGGATTCGCGGGCGATGGCGGAGGCGGTACGGCGGCTCCGGCGTGAGCCGGAGTTCCGGGAAGATCTCGTCCGCCGTGGCAGGGCGCGGGCGGTGAAGTTCACCTGGGAACGCGCAGCACGCTCCACGGTGGATGTTCTTCACCGCGTCGCAGTTGAGACCGGGGCGAAGGCTTGAGCAGAGGCTAGAGTGTACGGTAGCATCCGACTGCAGGGCGCCATGACGGCCACAGGAGCCACGATCCGGGGTACAGGCGCTGGCCCAGGTCCCCTTCCGACACGGGTCGAGAAGGGGATTGTTCTCTTCCTCGTGGCGTTCCTCCTGATCTTTCCCAAGGGCGGGATCAAGATCGCGGGGATCCCTTTGACCTGGGGGTACCTGGGGCTCGCTCTCTTCTTCTGCTGGTTTCCGCTGGCGCTGCTGTTCGGGAAGTCCGCGCCGGTGCGGAAGATCCGGCTGGTGATCCCTGCGCTCCTCGTCCCGTTCCAACTCCTCGTCTGGATGGCGCTGCTGACGAACGGGACCGGAGACATGGGATTCGCGATCTCGCTGATCACGACCTTCTTCTTCATCCCGTGGATGCTGGTCCTCGTCCTGGGAATTCACCTGGACAGGATCGACCTGGCATTCCTCTTCCGGCTCATCAGGATCGGGGTGTTCCTGGTCTCGGTCTACGGGATCTTCCTGTTCTTCTACAGGCTCAGGACCGGCACCTTCATCGAGATCCCCTACCTCACCGTGAACGCCGGCGACGTGGGGGGGCTGGAAGACAAGTACATCAATCGGGGTGGCGTCTTCAAGCTGATCTCCACCTACAACAACGGTAACATCTACGGCGTCTCGATCCTCACTCTCCTCCCCCTGTACACCTGGCTCGAGAGGAGCACAGCCAGACACCTGGTCGTCAAGTTTTCCCTTCTCCTCACACTCTCCCGTACGGTCTGGGCGGGATTGATCCTGCACGAGATCCTGCACCGGTTGTACGTGAAGGGGATCTCGGGCCGCGCGCTCGCGCTCCTTCTGACGTCGCTCCTCTTGGTAGCGGCTGGGCTCTGGTACGCGATCGACCTGATGGGGTGGAACATGGCCTTTCTGTTCGACCGGCGGCTCGGGGGGCGGATCGGTCAGTTCAGAGCGCTGGAGAACGCCACGGTGTTCCCGCAGACCGAGTTCCTGGCGATCCTCGAGATCGTCTACCTCTCGGTCCTGCACAACTTCGGGATCCTGGGATTGGGTGCGTTCCTCCTCGGGATGGGCGCTCCGGTGCTCCTGCACCTCGCCGGGGTGCTTCCGTTCGCCCGGACCCAGTACAAGCGGAGTCTGGCGGCCGGGCTCCTGATCTACCTGTTCGTAGCGAACTCGGATGGAGCCCTGCTCTTCATTCCTGTGATGGTGTTCTACTGGTTCGTGGTATCCCTGCTGTTGTCCAGTAATACTTCCTTCGAGGGACTACATGCGAGGTCCAAGCCCGCCGAGCACTCGGGGAGCCTGCCCGGTCCACACAATCTGAGACCCGCTGCGCAGCGATGACGACACGGTTGAGGGTAGCGTACATCCAGTACAGGGATGCGGACGACATCCGCAACTGGTCGGGCACGCTCTATTTCACGAAGGCGGCGATAGACCGGCACGTGGGACCGGTCACCGACCTGTCACCAGCCCCGGTCAAGCTCCTTCCGTTCCGCATTGCGCGACGGTTGATCCTCAGTGCTACCGGGAAGCAGTACAGCTACGATCACGATCCCGCGCTCGCCCGGTACTACGGCTGGTATTTCGGACGGCTGGTCGAGCGTACCCGGCCTGACCTGATATTTTCACCCGCCGGGTCCCCCTGCCTAGCCTACCTGAAGACCGACGTCCCGATCGTCTACTTCACGGATGGTCCGTGGCGGGTGATCCACAACTACAATCCCGCCTACTCCAACGTTCTGCAGCGTTCGGCGCGCGGCGCGGAGGAGCTGGAGCGGCGTACCCTCCAGCGGGCGGCCGTCACGCTGGTGAGCTCCGAGTGGGCGGCCGAGTCCGCGGTGCGGGACTATGGCGTGGATCCGGTCCGGGTCCACAACGTATTCATCGGGGCGAACCTCCTCCTCCCGCCTGCCCGTCAGGAGGTGCTCCCCAGGCGGCTCGGGCGGCGGATCCGCCTGCTGATGGTGGGGGTGATCTGGGAGGCCAAGGGCGGGGCCATCGCCTACGAGACCCTTCTTCGGCTCCTCGAGCTGGGCTACGACGCGGAGCTGACAGTGGTTGGATGCACGGCTCCCCCCGGGGTGACCCATCCGCGGCTGCGTGTCATCCCCTTCCTGAACAAGCAGGTGCCCGAGGAGCGTGAGCAGTTCGAGCGTCTCTGGCGGGAGTCCGATTTCTTCGTGCTCCCCACGCGCGCGGAGGCTGCGGGAGTGGTGTTCTGCGAGGCGAGCGCTCACGGGATCCCGTCGATCGCGACACGCACCGGGGGGGTGCCCTCCATCGTAGCCGAGGGTCGGAACGGGTATACGCTGCCCTACGCAGCTGGTGCGGAGGAGTATGCTCGCGTGATCGCGGAGCTGGTGGAGCATCCCCAGCGGTATGCGCGCCTCTGCGAGACGAGTCGCGACGAGTTCGAGCGCCG
>DATAAL010000635.1:0-17156 GCA_036260145.1 Longimicrobiaceae bacterium
AGCCCGACGAGCTACCAGGCTGCTCCACCCCGCGACAAGGAGATATATGATAACGCAATCCCCCTCCCGCGTCAAGTCCTTTCCGCTCCCCGACGCCGGCGGAGAGAGTCGCGTTCCGAAGATAAGTCCTTTCCCAGCAAACGGAAGGCCCTCCCGGACATGCGGGCCTCCGGATCCCGTCAGGAAGCCTCTCCCGGATCCCGCGTCTCCGCCCCCTCCGGAGCGGGTCCCGCGAACGGTCCCGGCACCCGGTACCCGGGACGCCACCTCCGCCCCGAGGCCAGGTACTTCTCCCACGCCCGGGGATCGATCCGCCGCCGGCGGGTGAACATCATCCCCCCCTGGAAGCGGAACGCGCGGATGATGAGCCCCTCCCCCCAGGCGTGGAACCGCTCCAGGAAGCTGTAGTCCGGCTGGTCGCCCCGGTAGCTCCCCTGGAAGTAGCGCCCCGCCGGGACCGGGGGACGGACCAGCTCCTCCATCCGGCCGGCGCGGAGCCGGTCCATGTCCAGGATCCAGCTCCCGTTGATCAGGTTCACGGCGGGGTAGGGGCTGGGCGTCCCCCAGAGCACCCGCTTGTCGGTGGGCCCGTTGGGGTTAGCCCACCAGGGGAAGCGGGCCCGCAGGAAGGCGGTGAACCAGGCGAACTCCGTGGGGTCGTGGTGCCGCTCCCGCATGACCACCGTGAGCTCGCGGCGCTCCTGGCGGGCGAAGCGCCGCACCTCACGCACGAAGGCGTCATCAGAGAAGTGGTACCGGGCGTCCAGGAAGTCGTTGAAGAGCAGGAAGCCGCCGTTGAACTGCACCGTCCCGTGGATGAAGTTGACCGCGTGGGGCATCCGCCGCCTCGGACCCTGGGGGATCTCGGGGTCGGTCACGGCGGAGCGCTGCACCATGGAGGTCAGGAAGCGGCCGATGCGCGCGACGATCACCTCGTCCTCGTCGGGCGCGGGGCCGCTCCAGCGCGGCTTGCGCGGGGTGGCGTAGAGCACGTTCTCGGTCCAGACCGGCTCGCCGGTCCAGGGGGAGATCCCGGTAGCCCACGGGTGGTCGGCCGCCAAGGCTCCGGCGCGCAGCCGGGGCGAGGCCATGAATAGCGCCACGCGCAGCGAGCCGTAGCCGCTGTGGAGGTTGGAGCACACCCAGTTGGATGCCCATCGCAGCGGATAGCGCAGCCGTGCTACCAGGGTGCGCGGACGGAACACCGGGGGCGACCACGCCTCCTGGGCCCGGAGACCGTGGATGGTCGGTACGGGGGGGGCGGTCATCTCAGCGCACCTCACTGTAGAAGCGTTTCAGGGTGTGGGGCTTGACCCCGGCCAGGAAGAGGAGCACGAGCACCACCCCCAGGAGCTGCTGACGGTAGACCCCGTTGCGCCTGAAGCGCCGCGCGGAGGCGACCACCGACGCGGGCACCACCACTGTCCGCCCGGCACGAAGCAGGCGGAGCCAGAGGTCCAGGTCCTCCATGATGGGGTACGGGCGATAGCCGCCCAGCTCCCGGAAGATCCCGGCGCGGACGAAGTACCCCCCGTCGCCGTAGTGGAAGAGGCGGAAGGAGAAGCGGGTGAGGAAGGCGGAGAAGCGGAGGAAGCGGTGGTCGTGGTCGAAGCTCAGCCGGAAGCAGCCGCCCGCCACGGCGGGGTCGGTGAGCGCCTCCGCCACCCGGTGGTATGCGTCGGGGGGGAGGAGGGTGTCGGCGTGTAGGAAGAGGAGCACCTCGCCCGTGGCCCCGGCGGCCCCGCGGTTCATCTGCGGGCCGCGTCCCCTCGCCCCCTCCACCACCGGCACCCCCATCCCCCGCGCGATTTCCACGGTGCGGTCGGTGCTTCCGCCGTCGGCCACCCGCACCTCGAAATCGCCCTCCAGCGCCAGGAGCGCGGCGAGCGCCCGGGCGATGCACGCTTCCTCGTTGTAGGTGGGCACGATGATGGAGATCTTCACCGGTGGCTCCTCCGGGAACGAAGCGGATCAGGCCTCCCGGGCGATGCGCCGCGCCACGTACTCGGCGTCGCGCGCGATACCGCGGACGTACGGCGAGGCGAAGGTGCGCGCGAAGCGGGTCCCCAGCAGCCAGACCCCTGGCGCCCGGGTGCTGCGGCAGGCGTGGACGACGGGACGGCCGTCGGGGTCTCGCGCCACCAGCTCCCCCAGGTGCGCAGTGTCGTAGCGGTAGCCGGTGGCGAAGACCACCAGCTCCGGCTCCAGGAGGCGTCCTCCCTCCAGCGTCACGCCGCCGTCCACGAACCCCGCGGTCGCAGGGACCTTCTCGATGACCCCGCGGCGGATGGCGCGGGGCACCTCCCGGCTCAGCATGGGCTCGGGGAGGCGCGCGGCCCTCCGCCCCAGGAGGTGGGCGGGCAGCCGCTCGGGGAGCCAGCCGAGGTAGTGCACGTCCACCCCCAGCACCCAGTGGGGGGTGGCACGGAGCCGGGACCGGAGGGCGAGCCAGGCGCGGGCGTCCGGCTCGCGGAGCTCCAGCCACCGCTCCAGCACCTCGGCTGCCGAGGCCCCACCGCCCACCACCAGCAGCCGCCGCACCCCGGCCAGGTCCCCCGACCTCACGTCCAGGCTGTGCATCCAGCGGCTGCCGAAGCGTTCCGGCGCGAAGCTCTCCGGCAACCACGGCGAGGTGATGATCCCGGTGGCGTTGACCACATGGGTGGCCACGGTCTCCCCCTCTTCTCCAGCCGGAGTGCGCCAGCGCACCCGGAAGCGGCCGCCCTCCCGCCGCACGACGGTCACCTCGTACCCGGTCCGGACCGGGATACGGCGGAGCGCCACGTAGCGCTCCAGCTTTGCCACCAGCTCCCGGAAGGTGAGGTAGGGGGGGTCGCCCGGAAGGCGGTCCATCCCGCGCAGCAGGGAGAGCCGCGTGGGAGAGAGCATCTCCATCTCCGGATCCACCCGGCGCAACGCATCGGCGGGGGCGCTCCCCCGCTCCAGCACGGCGCAGGAGATGCCCCGGCGGAGCAGCGCGGCTGCCGCGGCGAGCCCCGCCGGTCCGGCGCCGAGGATGGCGACGTGTGGGTCACGCTCCGTAGGTCTCACCGAAGCGATCGGCGCGAATGGGGCGCAGGAGAGGTGAGCCGTACCGCGCCGCGGCCACGGCGGCTGAGGTCATGATAAGACGGCGGTCCTGGCCGCACAATGAAAACGCTTCGCGCCACGGCTCCTCCACGCCGGGTACGGAAAAGCCGCACCCCCTACCGGAAGGTGCGGCTTTCGCTCCAGGCGCCAGGTGTCCCTCTATCCGGCTACCAGGTTCAGGAGCCGGTCGGGGACGAAGATGGTCTTCCTTACCTGCCTCCCATCCAGGAACCGCTGCACGTTGGGATCCGCCAGGGCGGCGTCCCGGGCATCGGACTCCGAGATCCCGCGGGCCATCTGCATCCTCGCGCGCACCCTGCCGTTCACCTGCACCACGAACTCCACCGTGTCCGCGACCGCTTTGGCCGGGTCGTACTCGGGCCAGGTGGCGCTCCGGAACACCGACCGCTCGTTCCCCAGGCGTTCCCATAGCTCCTCCGCCAGGTGCGGGGCGAAGGGAGCGACCAGGATCACCAGCGGCTCGACCGCGGCGCGTTCCGGGGTGCGACCGCCCGCGCGGACCACGTTGAGGTACTCCATCATCGCCGCGATGGCGGTGTTGTAGGAGAGTGCCTCCACGTCCTCCGTCACCTTGCGGATGGTAGCGTGGAGCTTCTGCTCCACCGCGGGATAGAGCGGCCGGTCCTCCGCCCCCAGGACGGCATCCCAGAGGCGGTTCAGGAAGTTGTACGGCCCGGTGATCCCCGTGGCGCGGAAGTCGCCCCCCTCCTGGTACGGCCCCAGGAACATCAGGTAGGTGCGCAGGGTGTCCGCGCCGTACTCCTCGATGTACTCGTCCGGTACGATCACGTTGCCCCTGGACTTCGACATCTTCGCCCCGTCTTTGATGATCAGGCCGTGGGCGCGGAAGCGGGTGAACGGCTCCTCGAAGTCGATCCACTCAAGGTCGTGGAGGGCCATGGTGACGAACCGGGCGTACAGGAGGTGGAGCACGGCGTGCTCGTTCCCCCCGATGTAGCTGTCCACCGGGAGCCAGTTCCGGGTCAGCGACGGCTCGAAGGCCCGCCGGTCGTTCCCCGCGGAGGGGTAACGGAGGAAGTACCAGGCCGAGTCCAGGAAGGTGTCGGACACGTCGGTCTCCCGCCGGGCGACCCCGCCGCAGCTCGGGCAGCCGGTCAGGTACCACTCCCGGTGCCGCGCCAGCGGCGAGATCCCGCTCGCGTCAGGCTTGAAGTCCTCGATGTAGGGGAGCTCCACCGGGAGCTGGTCCTCCGGGACGGGGACGATCCCGCAGTCGTCGCAGTACAGCACCGGGATGGGAGGACCCCAGTACCGCTGCCGGGAGATGGTCCAGTCGTGCAGGCGGTAGTTGACCCGGGGCTCGGCGGCGTTCCGCTCCGCCAGCCAGGCGGTCACCTCGTGTCTGGCCTCGTCGACCTCCATCCCGTCGAAGTGGCCGGAGTTCACCAGGCGCCCGGGGCCGGTGTACGCCTCGATCATCGGCTCGTTGGCCCCCACACCCTCGAGCGCCACCACCCGGACGATGGGGAGCTTGTACGCCCTGGCGAACTCGAAGTCGCGCTCGTCGTGCCCGGGAACGGCCATGATGGCCCCGGTCCCGTACTCCATCAGGACGTAGTCGGCGATCCAGACGGGGATCTCCTTGCCGGTGGCGGGATTGAGGACCCGCGCCCCGGTGTCCGTGCCCGTCTTCTTCTTGTCGCCCTTCCTGCGGGTGACCAGGTCCTTCTTGGCCGTCTTGCGGCGGTACGCTTCCACCGCCTTGCGGCGCTCCCGGGTGGTGATCTGGTCCACCAGCGGGTGCTCGGGGGCGAGCACCATGTAGGTGGCGCCGAACACGGTGTCGGGACGGGTGGTGAACACCCGGATGGCGGTGTACTCCAGCTCCTGCCAGCGCGACACGATCTGGTCGGCGGTCAGGAAGTAGCGGAACGCCTGGCGGACCACCTCGGAGCCGTCGTCGTTCTCCAGATTCGCCGATTCGCTGACCACGGGGAAGACGATCTCCGCCCCCTCGCTCCGCCCGATCCAGTTCTCCTGGGCCTTCTTGGTGGTCTCGGACCAGTCGATGGTCGCCAGGTTGTTAAGGAGGCGCTCGGCGTACTCGGTGATCCGGAAGAACCACTGCGAGAGGTTGCGGATCTCCACCGTGGTGCCGCACCGCTCGCACGCTCCGGCAACCACCTGCTCGTTGGCGAGCACGGTGTTGCAGGAGGGGCACCAGTTGACGGGCGCCTCCTTCTTGACCGCCAGCCCGGCCTTGTAGAGCTGGAGGAAGATCCACTGCGTCCAGCGGTAGTACTCGCGCTGCGTGGTGTCGACCGTGTGATTCCAGTCGTACATGAAGCCGACGCGGCGGAGCTGCCGGGTGAACCGCTCGATGTTCTGCGGGATCAGCTCCATGGGGTGCACGCCCTGCTTGAGGGCGAAGTTCTCGGAGTGGATCCCGAACGCATCGAATCCGATCGGCTCGAACACGTCGTAGCCCTGGAGCCGCTTGAAGCGCCCGTAGATGTCGGCGCCGGTGAAGGCGTAGATGTTCCCGATGTGCAGCCCTTCCGCGGACGGGTACGGGAACATCATCAGGTTGTAGAAGGGCCGGCCCTGCACCCCTGCCCTGCGCAGCTCCGCGTCGGTGTAGGTGTTGGTGCCCTCGCTGTCCCACCGTGCCTGCCACTTCCGCTCCACCTCGAGCGGGTTGTAGGTATCGGTAATGTGGGTCGCGTCGCTCATAGATCGTCCTGGCAAGACCTGCAAGACGAGCCGCCGGCGGAGGGGACGGGCCTTTCGCCGGCGGCTCCGAGATTCTTTTGGGAAATTTACGGGGGTGGCCGAAAATCACAACCCCTGACGTGATGTTTACGGCGTGTGCAGGAGGCGCTCCGTGGCGGCGTAAGGGTCCTCCGCGCCCCGGGCCGCGCGCACGATCTCGCGGATGGTCCGCGGGAGGTCTCTCCCCCTCTCCTGGAAGACGCGCTCGAACAGCTCCAGGCGGTGGTAGTACAGGCGCCGGGAGATCAACGTGGCGTTGTTCAGGGGGGTGGTCAGGAAGCTGGCGAAGCTCTGTACCCGGAGCCGCGGACGGATCTCGCCGGCGAAGCGCTCCCGGGCACCGCGGAACACCGTTTCCCGCGCGGCCAGCTTGGCCTCGCGCGAGAGGTCGGTGCGGGCGTAGAGCCGCTCCAGCTCCGCCACCAGCCCGTCCAGGAAGGCACCGAAGACCAGGTCGTCCTGCCAGGCGCCCTCGGCCTCCCGGCAGGTGGGCGCCGCCGGCCCGTCTCGCCGGCAGAAGAACTCGATGGCCCCGCGCGCGCCTACGAAGTTGGCGAGGCTCTCGTTGTACTGCGCCTCCCCGGCCAGGTACAGGGTGTTGTGGAAGATCTCGTGGATCACCGTGTTCACCAGGTCCACGTCACCGTAGCGGAGGACGGGCGAGACGAGCGGGTCGTTGAACCACCCCAGGGTGCTAAAGGCGGCGGTCGGGCGCAGGTAGGTGTCGAGCCCGCGCTCCTCCAGCCTGCGCATCTCCCGGCGCGCCGCGGCCTCGCTGAAGAACCCCTTGTACGGGACGTGCCCCACGATCGGGAACCACCAGGTGTGGGGCTGGAAGCGGTCCTGGTACGCGGCGGAGAGCACCAGCGCCAGGGTGTCGGAGTCGAGCTGCGAGAAGGTGGTGTAGCTCTCCCCGGCCTTCAGCTCCAGGGTGCGCTCGGCGAAGTTGCGGGCCTGGAGGACCAGGGACAGCTTGGCGCGCCGCTCGGGGGGGATGCGGGGGTTCTCCACCAACTCGCGGATCGGCTTGCGCCGGGCGAGGATCTTGGCCTCCTCGTATCCGGCGCGGATCACGTAGAGCGGCGAGCAGGCCGCGAGGAGGGCGGCCAGCACGGGAGCGAGCACCCGGACTGCGTGCTTCCTAGAGATCAAGACGGATTCCTCCGTTTACGGTTCGTCCCTCCAGCGGGGCCCACACGTCCGTGGTCCAGCGCCCCGCGTGGGTGCGGGAGGGGAGGACGAGCCGGTCCCAGCGGGTCTGGCGCACGTCGGTCAGATTCTCGGCGTTTAGGAAGACCCGTGCCCGCCCGACGCGTCGCTCCACCAGCACCCCCAGGACCAGGTACGGTCGGCTGGTGTCGCGGTACGGGTTGTCCTCCAGCGCCTGACGCCCCGTGTAGTACACCTCCACCCCCACCCTTCCGTTCCCCTCTTCCTCCCACATCCCCACCGCGCCGAAGGGGTGCCGGGGGGTCAGCGGGACCTCCCGCCGGCCGCTCCCCTCCGGCTCGGTGGAGCGGAGGTAGGTGTGCGAGGCCGTCAGATGCAGAGGCCCTCGGTGCCAGCGCGCCAGGAGTTCCGTCCCCCGGGTGCGGGTCTCTCCGGGGTAGTTCACCAGGCGCGGGTTCAGCACGTCGCCCGCCTGGACGAGCTGCACCGCGTCCTCCACGACGGACCCGAAGAGCGTGGCGTTCAGCTCCCAGGCCCCGGCGGTGCGCCCCACGTCCAGGGAGGCGCTCCGGGCGCGCTCCGCCTCCAGCTCCTGGACCGGAGCGAGGCGGGAGAGCCCGGTGGCCTCGGTCTCCTCGGTAAATGGGGTCGGCGCGAAGTACCCGGTCCCGACGGAGGCCCGCACGCTCCACCCCCCGGCCGGGCGCAGGAGAGCGGAGAGCCGCGGGCTGAGGAAGAGGCCGTACTCGCTGTGGGCGTCCAGCCGGCCGCTGGCAGTGAGCGCCATCCACCCCACCGGCCGGAAGTCGTCCTGCGCGAAGAGCGAGGGAACGGTGAAGGTATAGTCGAACCCCTCCAGCTCCCGTGCCCGGTACGACTCCCGCTGGAGCGCGGCGCCGAGCACCCAGGTGTGCGCGCCCGAGGTGCCGCTCAGCGAGGCCTCGGCGAAGCCGGTGGCGTGGCGGTCGCGCTCCAGCACGGTGCCGAAGCGGTGCTCGTGCCACTGCACCACCCCGGAGCCCCGCACGGAGAGGAGCCGGTCCCCGCGGAGCAGGATTCGCCCCACCGCCCCACCGTCCAGGCGGCGGGTCCGAAGCGCTTCGGGGAACTCCCCCTCGCCCGGTACCTGCCCGCCCCCCTCGCGGTTCTCGGCCGTCCCACCCAGGGTGAAGAGCACCGAGCGCCCTGCCCCGTCATCCCAGAAGAGGCGCGGGCGGAGGACGCCGCGCCGGTACTCCGGGACGTCGGCCCACCCGTCGTCATCGAGGTCGGCCCTCCCCTGCCGGTGCCCTCCGGCCAGCAGGGTGTACCCCCACCGATCCTGCAGCGGACCGGAGGACCAGTACACCGCGTCGGCGCCTCCGAGGGTGGTGCCGTTGAGGAGGAGCTCCCGGTCGTCGGCGGGGCGCCGGGAGATCAGGTTGACCACGCCGCCCAGCGCCGAGGAGCCGTACAGCGCCGAGGCCACTCCCTTGATGACCTCCACCTGTCCCAGGTCCATGGGCGGGATCTGCAGGAGGCCGAGGGCGCCGGTCTGCCCGCCGTACAGGGGGAGGCCGTCGGAGAGGATCTGGGTGTAACGCCCGCGGAGCCCCTGGATCCGCACCCCGGCGCCGCCAAGCGAGGAGGCGGTGCTCTGTACGCGCAACCCGCTGGTCTCGTTGAGCATCATGGCGATGTCGCCGGGGGTCATCAGCATCTTCTCCTCGACCTCCTCGCGCGCCAGTACCTCCACGCGGATGGGCTCGTCCTCGATGCGCTGCCCCGTGCGGGTGGAGACGACGACCAACTCCTCCAGCTCCTCGGCGTGCTCCTCCACCGCAGCGAACACGAGGACCACGGTGGTGTCCGCACCCTCCCGGAGCGTCAGGGTGAGCGAGGCGCGACCGGCCCCCTCCTTTTCGGCGGCGACCCGGTGCCGGCCGGCTTCCAGCGTGAGGACCACCGTGCCCGCGCTGTCGGTGGTCGCGGAGACGGCTCCGGCGGCCACCCGCGCCCCGGGCACGGGCACCTCTCCGGAGCGGACGTGCACGGTCAGGCGGGCGCTATCCTGCTGCGCGCTCCCGGGGGAGACCGCCGCCGCGAGGGCGAGGAGGAGCAGGGCGGCGCGGACGGGCGACCATCGCGAGGGCAGGATTGACAGCATCGTATGTTCGGGCGATCCGGACGGCGGGGTGGCCCGCGGAGTGCGGATCCACCGGTCGAGAGCCTCCGGGGGAGAAGAGGTATCCAGACTCCCAGATCTATCCTCCGGGGACCAGAACCGTCAACCGAGGCAGGGATGAACGAGGCGACGCTCCGGAGCCGGGCCCTCCGGCTCTCCTACTTCACCGTCGGCTACAACGTCCTGGAGGGGGTGGTCTCGGTGGTGGCCGGGATGCTCGCGGGGAGCGTGGCGCTGGTGGGCTTCGGGCTGGACAGCTTCGTGGAGTCGCTCTCCGGCGGGATCATGATCTGGCGCTTCGGCGGGTCCGGCACCCGGGGGAGGGAGGACCGGGAGCGGCGGGCGATCCGGCTGGTGGGCTACACCTTCCTGGTGCTGGGCGCCTACGTGCTGTACGAGTCCGCCGGGAAGCTGCTCCGCGGCGAGCGGCCGGAGCCGACGCCGGTGGGGGTCGCCATCACGGGGGTATCTCTGATCGTGATGCCCGTGCTCTACGTGGCGAAGCGCCGGACTGCGGAGCGGATCGGGAGCCGCAGCCTGGCGGCCGACGCGAAGCAGACGCTGGCCTGCATGGGAATGTCCGCGTCGGTGCTGATGGGGCTGCTGCTCAACGGGCTCTTCGGGTGGTGGCAGGCGGACCCGGTGATCGGGGTGGGGATCGCCCTGCTGCTCTTCCGGGAGGGGCGGGAAACGATCCGGGAGGGGAAGCTGGACTGCTGCTGAGGGCGGTCAGTCCACGAGAGCGGCCCTGCGCCAGCGGCGGACGGAGTTGACCAGGTACAGCTCCTCGGCGCGGCGGAGGTCCCCGGGGCGGAGCGTCCGCTCGTGGATCTCGCCTCTGTGGAGGAGGTACTCGCGGAAGACGCCGGGGAGGAGGCCGGCGTCGAGGGGCGGGGTCACCAGCGCCCCGCCGATGCGCGCGATCACGTTGGCGACGGTGGACTCGGTGACCTCACCCCGCTCGTTGACCAGGATCACGTCGTCGCAGCCGGGGTGCTCCGCGGCGCGCGATTCGTAGACCTCGCGCCGGGTGGTCTTGTGGTACAGGAGCGGGTCCCGGCTGTCCACCGGCCGAGTCGAGAGCACCACGCGCGCCGGCGCGGAGGTCTCGGGCGGGAGCGGGGCGACCTCGACGCGCGCCTCCCCGCCGCGACCCAGGAGGAGGCGCACGCGGAGGGGGCGGTCCGCAGTCCCGGCGACGGCGCCGCACAGGGCCCGCCGGACCCGGTCCGGATCGCAGCGGAACCCGAAGCGGCGTGCGGAAGCGTCGAGTCGCTCGAGGTGCCCATCCAGAAGGAAGAAGCCGCCCTCCGGCTCGTACAGCATCGTCTCCAGTAGGTCGAACTCGCGCGGGGGCTCGACGGTGAAGCGCGCCTTTTCGAGGCACTCGCGGTACTCCGCCGCCGCATCGGAGTCGTACGTCACCCCGCTCCCCACCCCCAGCTCCGCCTCCCCCGCCCCCCGGTCGACCACCAGGGTGCGGATTGCCACGTTGAAGACCGCCTCCCCGGGCGAGACGAAGCCCACCGCGCCGGTGTAGACGCCGCGCGGTCCCGCCTCCAGCTCCCGGATGATCTCCATCGTCCGGACCTTGGGTGCGCCCGTAACCGAGCCGCAGGGGAAGAGCGCGCGGAGCACGTCGACCAGCGTAGTCCCCGGGCGGGTGCGGGAGCGGACGGTGGAGGTGAGCTGGTGCACCGTCTCGTACCGCTCCACCTCAAAGAGGCGGGGGACGTGAACCGATCCCCACTCCGAGATCCGCCCCGCGTCGTTCCGGAGCAGGTCCACGATCATCAGGTTCTCAGCGCGCTCCTTGGGGGAGGCGACCAGCTCTGCGGCGAGCGCGTCGTCCTCCCTGCTCCACCGCCCCCGCGGTCGGGTCCCCTTCATCGGCCGCAGCTCCAGCTCCCCCCCCGCCCAGCGGAAGAACAGCTCCGGCGAGGCGGAGACCACCGAAACGCCGCCCACCCGCAGCAGCGCGCAGTACGCGCTCCGCTGTGCGCTGCAGAGCGTCCGGTAGAGCCCCAGGTCGCTCCCGTGGAAGGGGGTGCGGAGCCGGAGGGTGAAGTTGACCTGGTAAGTGTCCCCCGCGGCGGTCAGCTCCCGGATGGTCCGGACCCGCTCCGCGTGCCCCACCTCGTCCAGAGAGGGGCACCACTCCCCCAGCGAGAACTCCTCGTCCGGGAGGTCGTCTGAGGGCGAGCGCTCCTCCCGCGACTCGAACAGGGCGAACCAGAGGAGGGGGAGGCGCGGATCGGGGGGGTGGGTGGCGAGCGCCGGATCGAAGGCGGGGGCAGCCTCGTAGGCCAGGAACCCGGCGGCATGCAGGCCGCGAGAGACGGCCTCCTCGATCCGGCGAAGGGCAGGCACCACCTCTTCCACCCGTGCGGCCGTGACGGTCTCCCGGTGACCGGAGAAGCGGAAGGAGCGCGCTCCCCGCTGGGGATCGAACGAGTCGAGCCGGACCAGGACCGGTTCCCCCGCGGGAGAGGTGTCAGGCATGAAGCCGACGCTACTGGGTCTCTGATACCTCGGACACCCCCGGCTCCACGGCAACCGGCTCCGAAGACACCGGGATCTCCGCCGGCATCGCGCGCGGATGGGTCATCGCCGCCGGGGACAGGATATCCTCCAGCTGCTCCTGCGAGAGCCACCCCTTCTCCCGTACCAGCTCGTACACCCCCCGCCCGGTGACCAGGGCCTCCTTGGCCACCTCCGTAGACCGCTCGTACCCGATGTAGGGGACCAGCGCCGTGACCAGCCCGATGGAGTCGTGGACCATCCGCAGCATCCGCTCGCGGTTGGCGGTGATCCCCACCACGCACCGCTCGCGCAGCACCACTGCCCCCCGGGTGAGCATGTCCACCGACTGGAAGAGGTTGAAGGCGATCACCGGCTCGAAGACGTTTAGCTGGAGCTGCCCCGCCTCCGCCGCCATGGTAATGGTCAGGTCGTTCCCCACCACCTGGAAGCAGACCATGTTGACCACCTCCGGGATCACCGGGTTCACCTTCCCCGGCATGATGGAGGAGCCCGGCTGCATGGCGGGGAGGTTGATCTCGTTCAGCCCGGTGCGCGGCCCGGAGGAGAGCAGACGCAGGTCGTTGCAGATCATGGAGAGCTTCACCGCCACCCGCTTCAGCACCCCGGAGAGCTGGACGAAGGCACCCGTGTCGGAGGTGGCCTCGATCAGGTCCGGCGCCGTCTTCAGCTCCAGCCCCGTCACCTCCGCCAGCCGGGCGCACACCAGCGAGGCGTAGCGCGGGTCGGTGTTGATCCCGGTTCCGATGGCGGTGGCACCCATGTTGATCTCGCGGATCAGCGCCGCCGCCTCCCCGAGCCGGTCGATGTCCTCCCCGATGGTGACCGCGAACGCCGTGAACTCCTGCCCCAGCGTCATCGGCACCGCGTCCTGGAGCTGGGTGCGCCCCATCTTGAGGATGTCGGCGAACTCGCGCCCCTTCTCCAGGAAGGCGTCGCGCAGCTCGGCCAGCGCCCGCACCAGCTCCTGGATGGCCCAGTTCCCGGCGATCTTGAGCGCGGTGGGGTACACATCGTTGGTGGACTGGGAGAGGTTGACGTGGTTGTTGGGGTGCACCACATCGTACTCCCCCTTGCGCCGGCCGAGGATCTCCAGGGCCCGGTTGGCGATCACCTCGTTGGCGTTCATGTTGGTGGAGGTCCCCGCCCCACCCTGCACCACGTCCACCACGAAGTGCTCGTGCAGCCGCCCCGCCCGGATCTCCCGGCACGCCGCGACGATGGCGTTCGCGATCTCCGGGGACAGGATCCCCAGCTCCCGGTTCGCCAGCGCCGCCCCCTCCTTGACCGCCGCCAGCGCGTGGATCAGGTGGGGGTACTGCGAGATCGGGATCCCGGTGATGGGGAAGTTCTCCACCGCGCGGAGCGTCTGGATCCCGTAGTACAGGTCCACCGACAGGGCGCGCTCCCCCAGCAGGTCGTGCTCGGTGCGCAGCTCGCCGGAGAGGTACCCCACCCCGCGCGTGGAAAGGCGGGAGTTGGCGTGCCGGAGCCGCGAGGCGATCACCCTGGCGCCAGCCATGACGAGCTTCCCGTACAGCGCCGGGCGCTCCGTGGCGAGCTCCTCGATCCGCTCGCGGGGGATCTCCAGCGTCTCCACGTCCTCCACCACCAGCCCGGAGGTGGAGTGCGGGTAGTCCTCCAGGAAGCTCCCCTCTCCGTACGACTCCCCCTCCACCAGAACGTGCAGGAGCTCCGGCCGCCCCCGCATCCCCTTGAGGATCTCGATCCTGCCGCGGAGCACGATCCCGAACCCACGGCGGGGCTGGCTCTCCCGGAAGACGTACGACCCGGCCGCGTAGCGCTTCACCTCCGCACCGTCGGCGAGGAGCCGCACCTCCTCCTCGTCCAGGGTCTGGAAGAGGGGGTGCGCGCGGAGGATGGACGCCGGGGACTGGTTCATGACGGACGCTCAAGTCGATGACAGTGATTCATTTCCGACTGAGGAGGCGAAACGTAGACGGGTGGGGCCCGGGTGACAAGGGCGGCCCTCGTCCGGGGCGCAAGTGGAATGGAGATTGCAACTTACTCTTCTCCTCCCGGCCTTCGGGCCGGCACTCCGGGAAGGTCGTAAACGATGAACGAGGGAGGGTGATATGGCGCTGTTCAACCGGGATTACGACCGGGACTTCGGCGATCGGGACCGGGGCGGGGGCGCCTACCGCGGGTACGACCGGGATCTGGGCGACCGGGTCTCGGGCGGGCTACGCCGCGGCTGGGAGCGGATGACCGGCGGCGCGCGCAACGCCTTCGGCAGGGATCGCTACGACCGTGACTACGGGTACCGCGGAGGGGAATCGCGTGGGACGGTCGGCTTCTCCCTGAACTCCGGGTACGACCGCGACCTGGGCGGGCGGAGCTGGTGGGTCGACGAGGCGTGGACCCAGGACCGCGACCTCCTCCAGCATCGGGGGGCGTACGACCACGACTTCACCTACCGGGGCACCCCCGGGAGCAACGTCGACGGCGGGCTGACCGGCAGGATGGAGCACGGGAGCCGGTACGGTGCCGACTACCCCACCGGGTACGGCGCTGGCATGCACCGGGGATACGACCGCGACCTCGGCGGCAGGGACCGGTGGGAGACCGACAACGGTGATCCCTTCGGCGACCGGCAGAGCGGGACGCCGATCCGGGTGATACGCGGCGGGTTCCGCAGGGGACAGGGTCACGGCAACCCGGCGTACGACCGCGACCCGCGCTGGAACCGCGGCAACATGGGGTACGATCGCGGCTTCCACTCCTCGGGCCGGGGGTACGACCGCGGCTGGTTCTGAGCCGCGCGTCACGTCCAGGCGGACTGGCAGGGGAGGGAGGAAGTCCTGCAGCCGCTCCCGCAGCATGTGGGCGAGTGTGCCCGGGGAGAGGGTGCTCGTCTGCATATGCAAGCCCTCCGATGGATGTGACCCATCGGAGGGCTGCTTTGCTTCATCTCCCGGACCACTAAACTCCGGGGTGCCTCTCACCCGCTCAGCGGCTGTACTGGGACGTGGCCAGGCCCTGCCGCTCCCGGTACGAGATCTCCGCCTGGCGAATAGCGTCCCACCCCCGCTCCCCCTCGTACTCCACCGCGGTCTCGGGGAGCCGTCGGGTGGGCCAGGGCGCCACCTGGTCCTCCAGGCTCCCGGGGTAGAGCGTCATGGTCGCGTCCACGATCGCGGCCGCGGCGCGGCTCCTGGCCACCCGGTCCAGCCCCGCGAGCGCCCGCAGGGTGGCCTGCGGCGCCCGCCCGTAGGCATCCACCAGGAAGGTGGCGTACTCCTGCGCGATCCGGCCGGTCTGCAGCACCTCCATCTGCAGCAGGAGGCCCCGCAGCGCGTCCTCGTCCCCCTCCTTGACTCCCCGCCGCATCACCACGGCCGCCACTTGGGGCCAGCGCGACTCCTGCTGATCGGCAGCGCGCCGCACCTCGTCGTCCAGCTCCAGGAGGAGGTCGTCGGTGGCGAGCGAGGCCAGGCGCTGCGCGTACTCGTCGCGCACCGGGGCGGCAGCGCGAGTGTCGCGGACAACCCGCGGACGCGAAGCCGGCGCCCGGTCCGCGGCGTCTTCGTACGCGCCCTCCCCGCCGGTGATGACGACCTCCGTCCCCGCCTGGACGTTGTGGAAGAGCCGGAGGGCGTCGCGGTTCGACAGGCGGATGCACCCGTGGGAGACGCGCTGCCCCAGAAGGTCCGGCTTGTCCGTCCCGTGGATGGCCAGGCCGTCGCCGATGTACACCGCGGCGGCGCCCAGCCCGCCGGGGAAGCGCCGCTTGGAACTGTTGGCCGGCGGGATGGGGAGGTTGTTCTCGACGAAGTACCAGTCCGGCGCCAGCCACACCGGGTTCTCCTCCTTGAACTGGACGTGGTAGACACCGTTGGGGGTGGAGAAGTCCCACTCCCCCTCGGGTCCCTCCAGCCGCAGCCCGGTCCCGGTCCCGACCGGAGCGGACCAGAGGATCCGCCGGTTGCGGGTGAAGTAGAGCCGGTTGGTGTCCAGGTCGATCACCACCACGTACTTCCCGGCCGAGAGCCCGGGGGAGGAGGCGCGCGGGGCGCGGGTGATCCCGGTGGTGCGCACCGGAGTCGGGGCCTGCGCGCGGAGGTCGGCGACGGAGTCGGCGAGCACTCCGCCGGCCAGGCACAGCGTGGCCAGGGAGCGGGCCACCGCGAATCGCATTGTTGGCATCATCGGCTTACAGGTACTTCCGGGAGGTGGCGGGGAAGCCCGCCGAGAATCGTATCTGATTGTGCCGTAACGCAAAAGCCCTGCCGCGGCAGCGGCGCACGCGCAGCGGGAGGAGCCCCGCGACGGATCTGGTCCGCACCTACTCCTTCCTGGGAGCATCCAGGGCGTGCTGGAGGACCAGCGGCATGGAGCGGTCGCCTGCCGGGCCGAAGTGCGCCTCGTAGAAGTAACCCTGCCCCTCCAGCGCCTGCATCTGCTCCAGAGTGATCCCCAGCGCACCCTCGCCGCCCAATACCCGGATCTCCTGGCCCGCATCGCGATCACGGGACACGAAGAGCATCGCCATGTGCAGGGCGCCGGGTGATCCCTGGCGGAGGATGGTGGGAGAATTCTCCTCGATGAAGGCACTGAGCGCGTCCATAACCCCGTTCTCCCCCGTGGGCTGCCCGTTGGAGGGGCGGCAGAGGGTTGCCTTGCGCTCCCCTGCTTCGACGAACTGGATCACCGCGTAAGCCATCGGTCCGTATCCTTTGGACACCGTGAATGTAGCCAGGGTTGTAAGGCGACGGCTCGGGCTCCACGCAGGTACCGTGCGCGCGTGGGGCGCGCCGGTCCGGGGAAGAGGGACAAACCTTGCTCTTTTACTGTATGTCCGGTACTGTACGTTCCCGAAGGGCTATAGATCACCCGTGGAAGGTTGTGTGTATCCCCTCTGATCCCACCTGCCGGACGCAGCTCACCGACTGCGTCGCCAAGGAGCCTCCCCGATGACCGACTTCCGCGCGAGCCAGCCGTCCGGGCGACCGCGCCCTCCCCGGCCCCCTCCCCCCTGTCTGCACCCCGGGGAGAGGATACGTGGCTCGGGGATACTGGCGGAGCTATTCCCCGCGGAGCACGGGATGCTCCTGTGGGAGTCGTACCGCAACGTGGCCGACTGGGCGACCACGCCCAGGAGCCGGCGCACAGGGGACACGTTCGGCGCGGGCGCGGCAGAACGACGGACGAGCCGGATCGAGGCCGAGCCCGGAATGAGGCCGGAGCTCTACACCGCACTGCAGGTGATCCGCGACCTGCTGGCGCACCCCCGAAAGGTGGACCCCCGGACAGTGGCGCTGGCGTGCAGGCAGATCTCGGCGTGGGCGGAGGAACGGGGGAAGCCCGTCACACAGTTCCACTTCGCGGCTGCGGCAGGGCTCTGCCTCGCGCCCGACGGACGGCAGGCGTACGTCGTAGGATGCCTGGCGCGTGAGCTGGCCAGATGGGACGCGGC
>DATAAL010000636.1:0-2538 GCA_036260145.1 Longimicrobiaceae bacterium
GCGGGGTGATCCGCTGCTCCGGCTCGCCCTGCACCACGGCGAACGTCGTGCGCAGCGCCTCGTGGCGCGCCACGATCCGGTCCAGCGCCCGCACCAGCGCCAGGCGGTCCAGCTCACCCCGGAGACGGAGCCGCCGCCGGACGTGGTACGTGCTCCCCATCCTCCCGAGCTGCTCGAGGAACCAGAGCCGCTGCTGCGCGAACGACAGCGCCAGGCGTCCACTCCGGTCCGCCGGAACGATCGGGGGCAGCTCGGTACGCGACGCCGCCTCCAGGCGTAGCACGAAGTCCGCGAGCACCGGCCGCTCGAACAGCTCACTGAGCGCCACCTCCACCTCCAGCACCTGGCGCACGCGGGAGATCACCCGCACCGCGAGGAGGGAGTGTCCGCCGAGCTCGAAGAAGTGGTCCCACCGGCCCACCCGCTCCACGTCCAGCACGCCCGACCAGATCTCCGCCAGCGCCCCCTCGGTCGCGCTCGCCGGCGCCTCGTAGCTCCGCCGGGCGTACGCATCTCCCCCCGGCGCCGGGAGCGCATCACGGTCCAGCTTCCCGCTCGGGGTCAGGGGAAGGCCCTCCAGCGCCACGTACGCTGCTGGGACCATGTACTCCGGGAGGCGCTCCGCCAGGTGGGCGCGGAGCGCCTCGACTCCCACCTTCCCCGCCACGCCCACGTAGTACGCCACCAGCCGCCGGTCCCCGGGGGTATCCTCCCGCGCCACCACCGCCGCCTCGCGGACCTCCGGGTGCTCCCGCAGCCGGGCCTCGATCTCCTCCAGCTCCACCCGGAACCCACGCACCTTCACTTGGAAGTCGTTGCGTCCCAGGAACTCGATCCTCCCGTCCCGCAGCCACCGCGCCCGGTCCCCCGTCCGGTACAGGCGCGCTCCCGGCTCCCCGCCGAACGGGTCGGCCACGAACCGCTCCGCCGTCAGCTCCGGCCGCGCCAGGTACCCCCGCCCCACCCCCGCGCCCCCGACGTACAGCTCTCCCGCCACGCCCGGCGGCACCGGCTCCCCCGCACGGTCCAGCACGTAGACCCGCGCGTTCGGCATCGGCCGGCCGATGGGGACGCTGGCCCTGGTCTCGTCCGCCGCGCGGCTGCACTCCGTCACGGCCGTGGCGGCCTCGGATGGTCCGTACCGGTTGAAGAGCCTGGCGTTCGGCAGGCGCTGGTAGAACCGCTGCACCAGGACGCCGGGGAGCGCCTCGCCTCCGCACGGGACCCGCGCCAGCGACGTGCAGCTCTCCACCTCCGGGTGCTCCAGGAAGATCCGCAGCATCGAAGGAACGAAGCTGGCCGTCCCGACGCCGTTCCTGCGGATCGTCTGCACCAGGTAGTCCGGGTCCTTGTGCCCCTCGGGCCGGGTCATCACGACCCTGGCTCCCATCATCAGCGGCCAGAAGATCTCGTACGCGGAGACGTCGAAGCTGAGGGAGGCGTTCTGCAGCACGGACTCGTGCGCGCCGAGCTTCCACGAGGCCTGAATCCCGGTGATGCGATTGACGACGTTGCGGTGCACGTTCATCACGCCCTTGGGCCGGCCCGTGGAGCCCGACGTGTAGATCACGTAGACCAGGTGGTCCGGCCCAAGGGTAGGATGGTGCGGGTTCGTCCCCGGGAGGGTCGCCCAGGAGGACGCGTCGCGGTCGAGGGCCACCACCGGGACGTGCATCCCGGCGAACCGGGCCGCCAGGACGCAGTGCGCCAGGAGGACGGCAGGCTCGCTGTCGGCCAGCATGTGGCGCAGGCGGTCCTCGGGGTACTCGGGGTCCAGCGCCACGTACGCCCCGCCCGCCTTGAGCACCGCCAGCACCCCCACCACCATCTCCAGGCTCCGCTCCAGGCACAGCCCCACGCGCACGTCCGGACCCACGCCCCGCCCCGCCAGGTAGTGCGCCAGCCGGTTGGCCCGCTGGTTCAGCTCCGAGTAGGTGAGCGCTTCGCCCTCGTAGACCACCGCCACCGCGTCGGGGGTCCGCTCCGCCTGCGTCTCGAACAGCTGGTGGACACAGAGGTGGGCCGGGTACTCCGCCCTGGTCGCGTTCCACGCTTCCACCACCTGCACCCGCTCCTCCTCCGGGAGCAGGGCCAGCCGCTCCACCCTCTGCTCCGGGCCGGCCACCATCCCCTCCAGCACGCGGCGCAGGTACGTCACGTACCGCTCCATCGTCGCCGGCTCGAAGAGGGAGGTCGCATACGTGAGCCCCCCCACGATCCGTCCGTCCACCTCGGAGAGGCCGAGCGAAAGGTCGAACTTCGCCGCGCCGGCCGACGCTCCCGGCACCGGTCCGAGCTCCAGCCCCGCGAGCGCAAGCTCTTCGCGCGGCGTGTTCTGCCATGTGAGCGTCACCTGCAGGAGCGGGGTGTGCGCCCGGCTCCGGGAGGGCTGCACCAGCTCCACGACCTGCTCGAAGGGGATGTCCTGGTTCTGCTGCGCCTCCAGCGAGCGCGACTTCACCCGCGCCAGCAGCTCCGCCACCGTGGGCGATCCCGAGAGGTCCACGCGCAGCGCCAGCGTGTTCAGGAAGAACCCGA
>DATAAL010000637.1:0-14083 GCA_036260145.1 Longimicrobiaceae bacterium
GCGCCGCGTACCCGGTTCCGCGGGGCGGCGCACACCACGGTGCCCTCGGTGGGTCCGTACAGCACGCGGAGAGTGGCCGCGGGAAACGCGGCGCGCATCTCCGCCAGCAGGTCCGGCGGTACGGCGTCGCCCCCGACGAACGCCTGCCGCAGCCGCGGGAGCGCACCCGGCCCCGCCTCGCGGACCGCCGCCAGCACCTGCCGCATCAGCGCGGGGACCGTGTGCAGCGTCGTCACGTCGCCGATCTCCCGGAGCAGCCAATTCACCTCCGCCACCCGCTCGCGCGGCACGATCCGGGTCGCCCCGCCCGAGGCCAGCGGCACCAGCGCCTCGAACACCCAGATGTCGAAGGCGAAGGAGGAGAGCGAAGGCGTCACGTCGGACGCACCCATCCCGAACGCCGCGCTCCCGGTGAGGAGGACGTTGACCAGGTTGCGGTGCTCGACGCGCACCCCCTTGGGCCTCCCCGTGGACCCCGAGGTGTAGATCACATACGCCAGGGTCTCCGGGAGGGCCCCGCCGGCGACGGGGGCATCGCTCTCGCGCGCGATTCGCTCCCGCTCGGTGTCCAGGCAGACCACTCGGGCAGCCGTGGCCGGGACCCGGTCGGCCAGGGAGGAGCGGGTGACGAGGAGCGGGGCGGCGGAGTCGTCCAGGACCAGGCCGAGCCGCTCGGGGGGGTAGGCAGGGTCGAGCGGGACGTAGGCGCCGCCGGCCTTGAGAATCGCCAGGACCGCCACCGGCACGTCGGGGGACGCGTCCAGGCAGAGGGCCACCGGCGTCTCGGGGCGGACGCCGAGGGCGAGGAGGTACCGCGCCAGGCGGTTGGAGCGCGCCTCCAGCTCACCGTAGGTCAGCGTCTCCGCCCCGAACAGCACCGCCGGAGCGCCGGGCTCACGCTCCGCCCAGGCGGCGATCAGGTCGTGGGCGCGGAGCCCGGTCGGGACCACTGTCCCGGTATCGTTCCACTCCACCAGGAGACGGCGCGCCTCCTCCGCTCCGAGGAGCGACACCTCCGAGAGCCGCGTCCCGGGCCGGGCAGCCATCCCCTCCAACAGCCGCGCGTAGTGCGCGAGCATCCGCTCCACCGTCTCCCCGTCGAAGAGCGCGGTGCGGAAGCCCAGCCGGAGGTCCAGGCGCTCTCCCTCGTCCGTGACCACCAGCCCCAGGTCGAACTGCGACGTGCTCGCGCCGACGTCCAGCGGCTCAAGGGGGTGAGCTCCCAGCCGGAGTGCCTTGCCCGTGGCGTCGTCCAGGGTGAACAGGACCTGGAAGATCGGTGTGTGACCAAGGCTGCGGTCCACCTTCAGCTCCTCCACCAGGCGCTCGAAGGGGAGGTCCTGGTGGGCGAAGGCACCCAGCGTCCCCTCCCTCACCCGCTCGACCAGCTCCCCCGCCGTGGGGTCGCCCGAGAGGTCGGTGCGGAGCACCAGCGTATTGACGAAGAAGCCGATCAGCCCCTCCAGCTCCACCCGGGTGCGCCCTGCCACCGGGGTGCCGACCACGACATCGTCCTGCCCCGCGTAGCGGGCGAGGAGCGCCTGGAACCCGGCGAGCATCGTGGTGAAGAGGGTGGTGCCCCCGGAACGCGCCATCGCGCGTACCGCGGCGGTGGCGGCGGGGGTGAGGCGGAGGGTGCGCTGCTCCCCCGCCCGGGTGGCGCCCGCCGTACGGGGCCGGTCGGTGGGGATCTCCAGCACCGGGGGCACCCCTGCCAGGCGGTCGCGCCAGTAGGCGAGCTGCCGCTCCAGCGTCCCGCCCCGGAGCCACTCCCGCTGCCAGACGGCGTAGTCCGCGTACTGGATCGGCAGAGCGGGGAGAGGCGACGGGCGTCCCGCGCGGAACGCCTCGTACAGCGCCGACACCTCGTCCACCAGGACCTCGACGGACCAGGCGTCGCTGACGATGTGGTGCATGGTGAAGAGGAGCACCCACTCCGCCTCCCCCGTCCGCACGGCGAGCGCCCGCAGCAACGGTCCGCGAGCGAGGTCGAAGGCGCGGACCGCCTCCTCCCGCGCCAGGCGGCGGGCCGCCGCTCCGCGCGCGGCCGCGCCCGGCCGGCGGAGGTCCGCCACCGGCACCCGGACCGGGAGGTCGGACCGGATCACCTGCACCGCCTCCCCCTCCCGCTCGGCGAAGACGGTGCGCAGCGACTCGTGCCGCCGGACCAGCTCGCCCAGCGCCCGTTCCAGCGCCGCGGCGTCCAGGGCGCCGCGGAGCCGGAGCGCCGCAGGGACGTTGTAGACGGGGTTCCCCGGCTCCATCCGATCCAGGAGCCAGAGGCGCTGCTGCGCGAACGACAGGGGCGGATCGTCCTTCCCTTCTCTGGGGCGGATCGGCTGTGAGGAGCCCGTCTCCACCTCCTCCTCCCGCAGTAGAAGAGCGAAGAGCCGCTGGCGGTCTGGCGAAAGGGACGGGGGACGTGGACCCGGTCCGGCGTCTTCCCGCACATCGTCGCCCCGCTCGCGCAGCATCCGCTGCACCCCGGGGAGGGGCATCGCCGCGATCGAGCGGAACACCTCGGCGACGCGCCGGGTGTGGCCGGGGGTGGGCTCGTGCTGCTCGGTGGCTCCCGCGAGGGCCTCCACTGTGGGAGCCTCGAACACCACGCGGAGCGGCACCTCCACATGGAGGGTGGTCCGGATCCGGGAGACCACCTGCGTCGCCAGCAGGGAGTGCCCGCCTAGTGCAAAGAAGTCGTCGTTCGCTCCGATGCGCTCCGTCCCCAGCACCTCCTCCCAGATCTCCGCGACGGTCTCCTCGACCGGGTCCCGGGGCGCCACGTACTCGCGCTCCGCGGCCGCGGGCTCGGGGGCCGGCAGGGCCGCCCGCTCCACCTTGCCGTTGGAGGTGAGCGGGAAGGCGTCCATCGCGACGAACCCGGACGGGACCATGTAGTCCGGGACCCGCTCCTTCAGGAACGCCCTCAGCTCTCCCACCGGCGGCGCCTCCCCCCCGGGGATCAGGTACGCCGCCAGGCGCTGCTCTCCCGGCCGGTCCTCCCGCACCATGACGAAGGCTTCGCGCACGCCGGGATGCTCCGCCAGCGCCGCCTCCACCTCCCCCGTCTCCACGCGGAAGCCGCGGAGCTTGACCTGGTGGTCGAGGCGGCCCAGGAACTCCAGGGTTCCGTCCGCCAGCCAGCGCACCCGGTCGCCCGTGCGGTACAGCCTCGCCCCGGGCTCCGCGGAGAACAGGTCGGGGACGAACTTCTCCGCGGTCAGATCCGGCCGCCCCAGATACCCCCGGGCCAGCCCCTCGCCCCCGATGTACAGCTCGCCCGGGATGCCGGACGGCACCGGCTGGAGCCTCGCGTCGAGGACGTACAGGCGCACGTTCCCCGTAGGGGTGCCTACCGGAAGGTTCGGCCAGCGCGAGCCGTCGTCGCCTGCTTCGAGCCGCAGCGTCGTGGAGGTGCAGGCGGTCTCGGTGAGGCCGAAGACGTGCACCAGCGGGAGGCCGAGGCGGGCCCAGTCGGCCAGCCGCTCGGGGGAGACGCGCTCGCCGCCGACGAGGACGAAGCGCACCGACTCCGGCAGGCGCAGACCGGCGTGGGCGAGCTCGTGCACCCACTCGTGCCAGTACGCCGTCGGCAGCTCGAACCCGGTGACACCCTGCTCGGCAACGAGCCGCAGCAGCTCCGGCGGGGAGAACAGGTTCCCGCCGGAGAAGACCACCGCGCCGCCGGCCAGCCAGGTCGGGAAGAGCTCCTCGACCACCACGTCGAATCCAGGTGACGCGAACTGCAGGATCCGGTCGTCCGAACACAATCCCAGCCGGTCGGCCATGTCGACCGCGTAGTTGACCACCGGGCGGTGCGCGACGGCGACGCCCTTGGGCTTCCCGGTGGAGCCGGAGGTGTAGATGACGTACGCCAGGTTCTCCGGTACCGCGCCGCTCTCGACCGGCTCCGCGCTCTCCGCAAAGATCGCTTCCTGCTCCGCGTCCAGCAGGAGCGTCCGCGCCGGGGTGGCGGGGAGCCGGCCGGCGAGAGCCTCCTGGGTGAGGAGCACGCGGGCGCCGGAGTCCTCCAGCAGGTGCGCCAGGCGCTCGGCGGGGTAGGCGGGGTCCAGAGGGACGTAGGCGCCTCCGGCCCTGAGCACGCCCAGGACCGCCACGGCGAAGTGGGTCCCGCGCTCGACGCAGATCCCCACGCGCACCTCGGGGCGGACGCCGAGGTGGCAGAGGAAGCGGGCGAGCCGGGTGGCACGGGC
Source organism: Longimicrobiaceae bacterium (assembly GCA_036260145.1). Lineage (GTDB taxonomy): Bacteria > Gemmatimonadota > Gemmatimonadetes > Longimicrobiales > Longimicrobiaceae > JAFAYN01. The sequence continues at coordinate 4,215 of DATAAL010000637.1, forward strand.
ATCCAGCTCGGCGTAGGTGAGGACCTCGTGCGCCGAGACGGCGGCGGGGGCGTCGGGGGTGCGGCGCGCCTGCTCGGCGAAGAGCTCGTGGAGGCAGCGGTCGCGGGGGAACTCGCACCGGGTATCGTTCCACTCCTCCACTACCCGCGCGCGCTCCGCGGCGGTCAGGGGCGACAGCTCCGAGAGCGTCCGCTCCGGTCCCTCCGCCATCGCCTGCAGAAGCGCGCCCAGGTGCTCCGGCACCCGCTCGGCCACCGCGCGGTCGAAGCGCCGCTCGTCGTAGGTGAGGAAGAGGGTGAAGCCGTCGCGCGGGATCACCTCCAGCATCATGGCGTGCCCGATCTGCACCGCGCGGGTGTGCCGCGCGAAGTCGCGCACCCGGAGCCCCGCGACCTCCTCCCCCCTCGTCTCGATGTCCGGGAGGTTCTGGAAGACGAAGAGGGTGTCGAAGAGCCGCTCGCCCGCCGGCACCTCGCTCCACCCCTGGATCTGCGGAACCGGGTAGTAGTCGAAGTGTCGCGCCCGCGTCTGCGTCGCCTGCAGCTCCCTTAGCCACGGGCCCAGCTCCGCGTCCGGGCGCACCCGCACGCGCGTGGGAACGGTGCTGATGAATATCCCCAGCGACGCCTCCACCCCGGGGAGCGTCGGAGGACGTCCGGAGGACACCGAGCCGAAGACCACGTCCTGCTCCTCGCCGTACACGCTGAGGAGCAGCCCCCAGGCACCCTGGACCAGGGTGTTCAGGGTGAGCCCGTGCTGGCGCGCCGTGCGCCGGAGCCCCTCCACGAGGGGGACGGGGAGGATCGCGTGCACCAGGGCGGGAAGCTCCTCCGCGGCCCGGTGCTCCCCCCGGTCGAAGGCGAGCCGGGTCGGCGCCGTGAACCCCGCCAGCTCCTCGCGCCAGAACGCCTCCGCCTCACGCTCGTCCTGCGCGCTCAGCCAGGAGATGAACTCCTCGAAGGGGCGCACCGGCTCCAGCCGCGGCTCCCCGCCCGCCACGAGCGCCTCGTAGCAGGCGAACGCCTCCCGTACCCCCAGCGCCGACGACCACCCGTCCAGCAGGAGGTGGTGGTAGCTCCAGACGCAGCGGTGCTCCCGCTCCCTCGTCCGGACGAGGGTGAGCCGCGTCAGCGGCGCCGAGTGCAGGTCGAAGCCGCGCGCCCGGTCGGCGTGCAGGAGCTCCTCGAAGCGCCCGTCCCGGTCACCGGGCGGCACGCTCCGCCAGTCCAGCCGCTCGATGGAGATCTCCGCGCGCTGGCGCACGACCTGGAGCGGGGAGTCGAGCCCCTCCCAGAAGAAGGCGGTGCGCAGGATCGGGTTCCGGTCCACCACCTGCTGCCAGGCCCGCGCGAACGCGGTGGTGTCCAGGTCGCCGTCGACCACCCAGTGGATCTGCTCGGTGTACTCCTCCAGGTCCGGAGCCTGGAGGATCCGCACGAGCATGCTCTGCTGCATGGGCGACAGAGCGTAGACGCTCTGGATGTTCTGCATCACGCGAATCTCTCCGGAAGGACTCTCTGGCTCACGATCTCTCCACCGTCGACTGGCGCTCCTGGAGTCTCTGCCGCACCTCGTCCGGAGACATGGTGGCGACCATCCGGAGCATCCGGGCGAGCTTCTCCGTCTGCCCGGGCCGCGCCTCGTACCGCTCGGCCGCGGCCGCCAGCTCCGCGACCGTAGGGGTCTCGAAGAGCACCCGCACGGGGATCTCCACCCGCAGCGTCTGGCGCGCGCGGGAGAGGACCCGGGTGGCCAGCAGGGAGTGCCCACCGAGCGCGAAGAAGTCGTCCCGCACCCCCACCCGCTCCACCCGGAGTGTGTCCGCCCAGATCCCCGCCAGCACCTCCTCCGTTGCGCTGCGCGGGGCGACGTACTCCCGGCCCGCCGCCGCGAGGGAGCCATCCGGTGCAGGGAGCGCCCGTCGGTCGATCTTGCCGTTGGAGGTCAGCGGCAGCTCGTCGAGGAAGATGAAGGCCGACGGGACCATGTATTCCGGCAGCTCCCGCCCCAGCCGCTCCCGCAGCTCCCCCGCCCCCACCCGCTCCTCCCGCGACGCCCGGCGCAGCCCGTGCGCCTCGGCGGTATACCCGGCGGCGGGGACCACGTAGGCCACCAGGCGCCTCTCCCCGGGCGTGTCCTCGCGAACCATCACGAGGGCCTCGCGTACCTCGGGGGAGGCGGTCAGCGCCGCCTCGATCTCGCCGGTCTCGATGCGGAAGCCGCGGAGCTTGACCTGGTGGTCGAGGCGACCCAGGAACTCCAGGGTTCCGTCCGCCAGCCAGCGCACCCGGTCCCCCGTGCGGTACACCCTCGCCCCGGGCTCCGCGGAAAACAGGTCGGGGACGAACTTCTCCGCGGTCAGATCCGGCCGCCCCAGGTATCCCCGGGCCAGCCCCTCGCCCCCGATGTACAGCTCGCCCGGGACACCGACCGGCACCGGCTGGAGCCTCGCGTCGAGGACGTACAGGCGCACGTTCCCCGTAGGGGTGCCTACCGGAAGGTTCGGCCAGCGCGAGCCGTCGTCGCCCGGCTCGAGCCGCAGCGTGGCGGAGGTGCATGCGGTCTCGGTGAGGCCGAAGACGTGCACCAGCGGGAGGCCGAGGCGGGCCCAGTCGGCCAGCCGCTCGGGGGAGACGCGCTCGCCGCCGACGATGACGAAGCGCACGCACTCCGGCAGGCGCAGACCGGTGTGGGCGAGCTCGTGCACCCATTCGTGCCAGTACGCCGTCGGCAGCTCGAACCAGGTGACGCCGTGCCGCTCCAGGACGCGCAGCAGCTCCGGCGGGGAGAAGAGGTCGCCACCGGAGAAGACCACCGCACCGCCGCTGAGCCAGGCGGGGAAGAGCTCCTCGACGACCACATCGAAGCCGGGGGAGGCGAACTGGAGCGAGCGGTCGCGCGGGGTGAGGCCGAAGCGAGCGGCGATGTCGACGGCGTAGTTGACCACCGGGCGGTGCGCGACGGCCACCCCCTTGGGCTTCCCAGTGGAGCCGGAGGTATAGATGACGTACGCCAGGTTCTCCGGCCCCGCGCCGCTCTCGAGCGGCTCCGCGCTCTCCGCGGAGATGGCCTCGGGCTCCGCGTCCAGCAGGAGCGTCCGCGCCGGAGTGGCGGGGAGCCGGCCGGCGAGCGCCTCCTGGGAGAGGAGCAGGCGGGCGCCGGAGTCCTGCAGCAGGTACGCCAGACGGTCGGCGGGGTAGGCGGGGTCCAGAGGGACGTAGGCGCCGCCGGCCCTGAGCACGGCGAGGACCGCCACGGCGAAGTGGGTCCCGCGCTCGACGCAGATCCCCACGCGCACCTCGGGGCAGACGCCGAGGTGGCGGAGGGAGCGGGCGAGCCGGGTGGCCCGGGCGTCCAGCTCGGCGTAGGTGAGGACCTCGTGCGCAGAGACGGCGGCGGGGGCGTCGGGGGTGCGGCGCGCCTGCTCGGCGAAGAGCTCGTGGAGGCAGCGGTCGCGGGGGAACTCGCACCGGGTATCGTTCCACTCCTCCACCACCCGGCGCCGCTCGGCCGGAGCCAGCAGCGGGATCGTCGAGACCCGCCCGTCCGGCCACGCGGCCATCCCCGCCAGCAGGACACCGAAGTGCTCCATCATCCGGTCGACGGTGGAGGCCTCCCACAGCTCCGTCCGGTACTCCACGATCCCGGACACCCCGCCGTCCTCCTCCGCGAGCAGCAGGCTGAGGTCGAAGGCGCTGCTCCCCGTCCCGGTGCGCATCTCCTCCACCTCCACCTCGCCGAGCCGGAGAGTCGCCCCGCCCCGGTCCGCCAGGGTGAACATCACCTGGAAGAGCGGCGTGTGGCTGAAGCTCCGCTCCACCTTCAGCTCGTCCACCAGCCGCTCGAAGGGGAGCTCCTGGTGCGTCTGCGCCTCCAGCATCCGCTCCCGTCCCCGCGACAGCAGCTCGCGGACGGTGGGGTCGTCCGACAGGTCGGCGCGGATCACCAGGGTGTTGACGAAGAAGCCGATCAGCCCCTCCACCTCCACGCGCGTCCGGCCGGCCACGGGGATCCCGACGCTCACGTCCCCCTGCCCCGAGTACCGCGCCAGGAGCGCCTGGAACCCGGCCAGGAGGGTCATGAAGAGCGTGGTGCCCTCGCGGCGACCCAGGGAGCGGAGCGCGTCCACCACCTCCGCGGGGAGGGAGAGCCGGCGCGTGCCCCCCCTCGCGCCCGCCACCACCGGGCGGGGGCGGTCGGTGGGGAGCTCCAGGAGCGGCGGGAGCCCGGCCAGCCGCCCGCGCCAGTAGGAGAGCTGCCGCTCCAGCCGCTCTCCCTGGAGCCACTCGCGCTGCCAGGCGGCGTAGTCCGCGTACTGTACGGGGAGCTCCGGGAGAGGGGAGGGCTCGCCTCGCGAGAACGCCCCGTACAGCGCCGATACCTCGCGGACCAGCACCGGGACCGACCACTCGTCGCTGACGATGTGGTGCATGGTGAAGAGCAGCACCGAGTCCTCGTCCCCCATCCGGACCAGGGTGCCGCGGAGGAGAGGCCCGCGGGCCAGGTCGAAGGGCGCGCCCGCCTCCTCGCGCGCCAGCTCCCGCACACCCGCGTCGCGCTCCGTCTCCACGGAGCCGCCGAGGTGGGTCCGGCGCAGCACGAACGAATACGGGTCGAGGACCACCTGCTCCACCTCTCCGCTCCCGGTGGAACGGAACACGGTGCGCAGCACCTCGTGCCGACGGACGATCTCCGTGAGCGCCCGCTCCAGCACCTGCGCGTCCAGCCGTCCGCGCAGGCGGAGCGCGACGGGGAGGTTGTAGACCGGGTCTCCGGGGTCGAGTTGCTCGACGAACCAGAGCCGCTGCTGCGCGAAGGAGAGCGGGAGCGGCCGGTCGCGCGGCACCGGCACGATCGGCGGCGCCCCGTCCGCCTCCCCGGCGCACAGGGCGGCCTCGACGCGCGCGGCCATCGCCTCGACGGTAGGTGCGTCGAAGAGGGCGCGGATCGGCACTTCCACCCCGAACGCCCGGTGGATCCGGGAGATCACCCGCACGGCGAGGAGGGAGTGTCCGCCGTGGCGGAAGAAGTCGTCGCGGATCCCCACCCGCTCCATCCGCAGCACCTCCCCCCAGATCTCCGCCAGCGCCGCCTCGACGGGGGTGCGCGGGGCCGCGCCGGCGTCGTCGCTCTCCCTGGCGGAGTCCGGCGCGGGGAGGGCACCGCGGTCCACCTTGCCGCTGGCGTTGAGCGGGAGCCGGTCCAGCAGCACCAGCGCGGACGGGACCATGTACTCCGGGAGCTCCCCGGCGAGCCCGGCGCGGAGGCCGTGCGGCTCCGGGGCGTCCACCCCCTCCTCCGGCACCACGTACGCCACCAGCCGCGCCGGCCCCGCTCCGTCCTCCCGCGCCACCACCACCGCGTCCCGCACCTCCGGACGCCGCAGGAGCGCCGCCTCGATCTCCCCCGGCTCCACGCGGAAACCCCGGATCTTGACCTGGTCGTCCGCGCGCCCGGCGAACTCCAGCTCCCCGTCACGTCGCCAGCGCACCCGGTCGCCGGTCCGGCAGAGGCGCGCCCCCGGCTCCCCGGCGAACGGGTCGGGGACGAAGCGCTCCGCGGTCAAGTCGGGGCGGCCCAGGTACCCGCGCGCCACCCCCACCCCGCCGACGAACATCTCTCCGACGACGCCGACCGGCACCGGGCCCAGCTCGCGGTCCAGCACGTAGGCCCGGACGTTGGCGACCGGTCGTCCGATGGAGACCGGCGGAAGGACCCGCGCGCCGCCGTCGTACCCGACCGGATGCGTCAGGTCGGCGGCAGTCGCGGCGACGGTGGCCTCGGTGGGGCCGTAGGTATTCAGCAGCCGGACCTCGCCGCCGACGCACGCCCGCCACCCGGCCACGCGCTCGGGGAGGGCCGGCTCCCCGCCGATGATCACCAGGCGCAGGGAGGGCGGGAGATCCACCCCCTCGCGCCCCAGCTCCGCGACCACCTCGTGCCAGAACGCCGTGGGGAGGTCGGCGACGGTGATCCCCAGGGACCCGCACGCGCGGAGGAAGCCGGCCACGCTCCCGGACATCTCCGGAGCGCGCAGCACCAGCACGGCCCCGCCGAGGAGCGCCGGGAAGATCTCCTCCGCGCTGGCGTCGAAGCTCAGCGAGGCGAACTGCAGCACCCGGTCGCCCGCCCCGATCCCGCACTCCGCCCGCAGCGCCTCGGCGTAGTTCACCAGCGAGCGGTGCGTGACGACGACGCCCTTCGGCTTCCCGGTGGAGCCGGAGGTGTAGATCACGTACGCGGCGCTGTCGGGCCCCCCGCAGGCGGGGGAGGGGTGGCGCGCAGCACCGGGGTGGGGGGTACCGTCGGCGTCGAGGCAGACCACCTCGCCCGCGAACTCCGGCAGCGCGCCCAGCAGCCGCTCCTGCGTCAGCAGCACCGGGGCCCCGCTGTCCTCCAGCAGGTACGCCAGCCGGTCGCGGGGGCTCGCCGGGTCGAGGGGGACGTACGCCGCGCCCGCTCCGAGGACGCCGAACACCGCGACCAGCATCTCGGGCGCGCGCTCCATGCAGACCGCGACCCGCGACTCGGGGCCGATGCCCCGACCCCGGAGGTGGGCGGCGAGCCGACCGGCGCGGGCGTCCAGCTCCGCATAGGTGAGCGTTCCCTCTCCGGAGGCCACCGCGACGGCGTGGGGCGTCCTCGCCGCCCGCTCCGCGATCAGCTCGTGCACGCAGCGCCCGGACGGGTACTCCCGCTCCGTCACGTTCCACTCCACCAGGAGCGTCCGGCGCTCCGCGGCGCCCAGCGGCGACAGCTCCGCCAGGCGCCGCTCCGGGCCCTCTAGGAACCCCTCCAGCAGCACGGCCAGGTGCTCCGGCACCCGCTCGGCCGTCGCGCGGTCGAGGCGCCGCTCGTCGTACATCAGGTTCAGGAGGAGACCGTCGCGCGGGACCACCTCCAGCATCATCGCCTGCCCGGTCTGGACCGGAGCCGCGTGCCGGAAGAAGTCGCGCACCTCCACCCCCGCCACCCGCGTGCCGCGCGTCTCGATCTCCGGGACGTTCTGGAAGACGTAGACGGTATCGTAGAGCCGCTCCCCCGCGGGCACCTCGCTCCACCCCTGGATCTGCGGGAGGGCGAGGTAGTCGTGGTGCCGCGCCTCGCTCTGGACCGCCTGCAGCTCGCGGAGCCAGGGGACCAGCCGCGCGCCGGGTTGCATCCGGGCACGCACGGGGACGGCGTTGATGAACATCCCCAGCATCCCCTCCGCCCCTTCCAGCGCCGGCGGCCGGCCCGACGTCAGCCCGCCGAACACCACGTCCTCCTCCCCGCTGTACCGGGCGAGGAGGAGCGCCCACGCTCCCTGCAGGAGCGTGTTCGGGGTGAGCCCGTGCCGGCCGGCTATCCGGCGCAGCCGGTCGGTGAGACCGGCGGGGAGGGAGGCGGTGACGATCCCCGGCGCCTCGGGGGAGGAGGGGTCGTGGGGGCGCTCCAGGGTGAGTCGGTTGGGAGCGGTGAACCCCGCCAGCGCGCGGCGCCAGAAGGCCTCCGCCGCGGCCGGATCCCTCGCGGCCAGCCAGGAGATGAAGTCCTGGAACGGACGCGGGCGCTCCAGCCGCGGCTCGTCGCCGTGGCGGAGCGCCCCGTACACGGTGAACATCTCCCGCAGCCCCAGCGCCGACGACCACCCGTCCAGGAGGAGGTGGTGATAGCTCCACACGCAGCGGTGCTCCCGCTCCCCGACGCGGATGCAGAACATCCGCGCCAGGGGCGCGGACGCCAGGTCGAAGCCGCGGCGCCGGTCGTCGCGGAGGAAGCCGCGGAAGCGCTCCTCCCGCTCGGCCGCGGGGACGCCGCGCCAGTCCAGCACCTCGAGCGGAGCCCGCGCGCCGCCGCGCACCACCTGCAGCGGCTGGTCCAGCCCCTCCCAGAAGAAGACGGTGCGGAGGACCGGGTGGCGGTCCACCACCCGCTGCCACGCCTGCCCGAACGCCGGAGCGTCGAAATCGCCCTCCACTGTCCAGCACACCTGCTCGGCGTACTCCTCCAGCCCCGGGAACTGCAGGGTCCGGACGAGCATACTCTGCTGCATCGGCGACAGAGCGTAGACGCTTTCGACGTTCTCCATCTTCAGCCCTTCAACTGACCCTCGACGGGTGGTGCCACGACATCCCTGCCGTACCGGTGGGGACCCTCACACCGCTGCGGCCGCGGGCTCCGCGCGCACCCCGGCGAAGGAAAGCGCGACCTCCGGAGCTTCCTCCACCGAGAAGGAGACCGGAGCCGCGAGGTCCGGGAGGCGGTGGCGCAGGTACCGGCCCAGGGCGTGCTCTCCCAGCTCCGCCCCCTGCGCGCACATCGTCTTCAGCTCGTCGAGCTGCGGGAGGGCCGCCAGCGTGGAGTCCACGTCCACCCCGAAGTCGATCAGGCACGCCACCTCGTCCACATCGCTCTCCACCACCCGGTCCACCATCGCCAGACAGCTCTCCGGGGTGCCGATGAAGGCTCCGGTGCGGTAGTACCGCTCGAAGGCGAACGAGGCGAGGTAGTCCAGCCACTGGGGTTCGTTGATGTCGATCTTGAGGTCCAGGCTCTTCACCATCGTCTCCATCAGCCCGATGTGGGAGCGGAGGTAGCTGGTGAGCGGCTCCTTGACCTTCGCCAGCGCGGTGTCCAGGTCGTCGGCGACGAAGGTGTGGAGCATCAGGGTGACGCGCGCGTCGGCGGGGTCCTTCCCCGCGCGCCCGCGCGCCTGCCGGAAGACGCCGATCTTCTCCGACGCCTCCTCCAGCGGCTGGGTGAGGAGCGCGGTGAGGCAGTGGTACCCCAGCTCCCCCGCCTTCGCGAAGACCGCCGGGTCGCCGCTGCAGGTGACCCATACCGGGAGCTCCGGCTGGATCGGCCGGGGGAAGATGCGCAGGTCGACGTCCTTCCCCGCCCCGTCCTTCACCGGGAGCATCCCGCCCCGCCACAGCTCGCGCACCTCCTCGATCATCCGGAACATCACGTCCCGCTTGTTCGGGAAGTTCTGCGGCGCCAGGGCGAAGTCGTTGGGGATCCACCCGCTGGTCACCGAGATCCCGGTACGCCCCCGGGAGAGGTTGTCGACCACCGACCACTCCTCCGCCACCCGCAGCGAGTGGTGCAGCGGGAGGGCGACGCTCCCCGCCCTCAGGTGCACGGTGCGGGTGAGCGGTGCCAGCGCGGCGCTCAGGATGGACGGGTTGGGGTAGAGCCCGCCGTTCTCGTGGAAGTGCCGCTCCGGGGCCCACACCGCCTCGAAGCCGTGCCGGTCGGCGAACTGCCCGCCCTCCAGGTAGATGCGGTACTTGTCGTCGCCCTCGTCCTTGCCGGCATCGGCGAAGTAGAAGAGGGAGAAGCTGAGCCGCTTCCGCCTCCGGTCGCGCTCCAGCGCCTCCGGCCGGGGGACGATGCGGGCGCGGAAGCCGTCGCCCGCCGGCTCCACGGTCACGCTCTCCACCGCGGGGTTCTGCGCCAGAACCACCTCCAGCTCCGCCGCGCCCGGGTGCGAGGCGGCGGCAGTGACAGCGGCAGGACGATCCGAGCTGATCCCGGCGAGGAGCTCGCGGACCCGGCGCTCCGGGGCGGCGCCCACCGCGTCCAGGAGCGCGCGGAAGTCGCCCAGGATCCGGGCGACGGCGGCGGAGCCCAGACGCCGCTCGTCGTAGCGGACGCGCACGGCCACCTCCTGCCCGGCGGTCACCTGTACCTCCAGGGGGTGCCCTTCGGAGGGGTCGCTCCGCTCCACCTCCCGGATGCCGAGCGCCCCGAAAAGCTTCATCAGGGGATCTCCCTCGCCCGGGACCTCCACCTGCAGCGCGCTCTCGAAGAGCGGGGCGGCGGCGGGGACACCGCCCCATTCGCGGAGCTGCCCCAGCGAGCCGTGCTCGAAGGGCCGGACAGCG
>DATAAL010000638.1:0-1830 GCA_036260145.1 Longimicrobiaceae bacterium
ACGCGGAGAACCGGGAGCTGCGCGAGCGGCTCTACACCGCCTACGTGAACCGGGCGTGCGCGGGGGAGCACGACAACCGCCCGGTGATCGCGCGGGTCCTGGAGCTGCGCCGCGAGCTGGCCGCGATCCTGGGATACCGGGATTACGCCGACTTCCGCCTGGACGAGAGCATGGCGGGAAGCGGGACGCGGGCGCTGGAGTTCGAGGAGGACCTCACCGTCCGCACCCGTCCTTACTGGGAGCGGGAGACCCAGGCGCTGGCGGAGTTCGCCCGGGCGGAGCTGGGGATCCAGGAGCTGCAGCCGTGGGACACCGCCTTCGTCGCGGAGCGAATGCGCCGCGCTCGCTACGAGCTGGACGAGGAGGAGCTGCGCCCGTACTTCGCGCTGGACCGGGTGCTGGAGGGGCTGTTCGAGATTGCCCGGCGGCTCTTCGGGGTGCGGGTGACGGAGCGTCCGGTGACAGAGGTGTGGCACCCGGAGGTCCGCTTCTACGAGGTGCACGACGAGGAGGGGGGCTTCCTGGGCGGCTTCTACGCCGACTGGTTCCCGCGCGAGACCAAGCGGGCGGGGGCGTGGATGAGCGGCCTGTTCACCGGGGGGCCGGAGGAGGAGGGATGGATCCCGCACCTGGCCTCGCTCACCGGGAACGTCTCCCCCCCGGAAGGGGAGCGCCCCGCGCTCCTCACCCATCGCGAGGTGCAGACCGTCTTCCACGAGTTCGGGCACCTCCTGCACCACGTCCTATCCCGGGTGGAGGTACGCGCACGGGGGGGGACGCGGGTGTCGCGCGACTGGGTGGAGCTCCCCTCGCAGATCATGGAGAACTGGACCTGGGAGCGGGAGGCGCTGGACCTCTTCGCCCGCCACTGGGAGACGGGGGAGCCGATCCCCGCGGCACTCTTCCGGAAGATGCGGGCGGCGCGCAACCTCATGGCAGCCACCTACCAGATGCGGCAGCTCTCCTTCGGGACGCTGGACCTGAGCCTGCACGTGCTCTACGACCCGGGGCGCGACGGGGACGCGGTCTCCTACGCGCAGCGGGTGCTGGAGCGCTTCGCCGTGCGTCCCGAGTTCGCGCGCAACCACTTCGTCACCGGGTTCTCGCACATCTTCGCAGGGGGGTACGCGGCGGCGTACTACAGCTACCTGTGGGCGGAGGTGCTGGACGCGGACGCCTTCACCCGCTTCCAGCGGGAGGGACTCTTCAACCGGGAGACCGGGCGCGCCTTCGTGGACGCCGTGCTCTCGCGGGGAGACGGGGCCGACCCCGGGGAGCTGTTCCGGGCGTTCATGGGGCGCGATCCGGACCCCGCCGCGCTCCTGCGGCGGAACCTGGGGGAGGCGGAGGTCGGGCACCCTGAGGGAGCGGCGCAGGAGGCGCCGGCAGCGGACTGACGTCGCGGCGCCCGGTCTCCGGCACCCATCGCCCCACCAGCGCCGCCACCAGCAGGGCGGCGCGCGCAGCGGCCAGCACCGGGAGGCCCCGCCGCGCTCCCCGGGGGTCGGACACCGCGCCTACCGCCCCCCGCCGCCGAGCTGCTCCGCCAGCGCGTCCGCGGTGATGTCCAGGTGCGAGGCGTGCCAGGCGGGCGACCCGCCCCGCAGGAGGATGGCCTGCGGGGAGTGGTGCTCGATGCCGGTCCGCTCCGCCACGTAGCGGGAGGCGTCCCGGCTCAGGTTCACGTCCAGCATGTACACGGGGGCGTCGGGGTGGCGCTGCAGAAGGCGCTGCACCTCCCCGTGCGCGGCCGCGCTGATCGGGCAGCGAGTGCTGTGCTTGTAGAGCAGCGCCCGCTCCTGCTCGAAGGCGGCGTCCACCTCCTGCCGC
>DATAAL010000639.1:0-2401 GCA_036260145.1 Longimicrobiaceae bacterium
GCGGGAGCGGCTGAGGGCGAAGCTGCCGGAGTACATGGTGCCGGGAGCCTTCGTGGTACTGGAGTCGCTGCCGTTGACTCCGAACGGGAAGGTGGACCGCGGGGCGCTCCCGGCGCCGGAGCGGGGCACGGGGCAGGGCGAGGGGTTCGTGGCACCGCGCACACCGGTGGAGGAGATCCTCTGCGGGATGTGGGCGGAGGTGCTGGGCCTGGAACGGGTGGGGATCCGCGACAACTTCTTCGAGCTGGGCGGGCACTCGCTCCTCGCGACCCGGCTGGCGTCGCGCGTGCGCGACGCCTTCCAGGTGGAGCTGCCGATCCGGACCCTCTTCGAAGCGCCCACCGTGGCCGGATCGTGCCGGCACGTGGAGGCACTACTCCAGTCGAAGACGGGCGTGGCGACGCCGCCGATCGTCCCGGCACCTCGCGACGGCGGACCACTGCCGCTCTCGTTCGCGCAGCAACGCCTCTGGTTCCTCGACCGCCTGGAGCCGGGAAGCCCCACGTACAACCTGCCCCGGGCGCTGCGCCTCTGCGGACGGCTGCACGCGCGGGTGCTGGAGCGCGCCCTCGGCGAGATCGTCCGCAGGCACGAGGCGCTGCGCACCGTCTTCGCCGAGGTCGGCGGCGAGCCCGTACAGCTGGTGCGCCCCGCGGTCGCGGCGCCGCTGCCGGTGGTGGACCTCTCCGCGGCGTCGGAGGAAGCGCAGGAGGCGACAGCGAGGCGGCTCTTCCAGGAGGAGGCGCGGCGGCCCTTCGACCTCGAGCGAGGACCGCTGCTGCGCACCCGCCTGCTGCGGCTGAGCCCGGAGGAGCACGTGCTCTTCCTCTCCATGCACCACATCGTCTCCGACGGCTGGAGCATGGGGGTGTTCTTCCGGGAGGTCGAGGCGCTCTACGACGCGTTCGCACGCGGGGAGCCGTCGCCGCTTCCGGAGCTGGAGGTGCAGTACGCGGACTACGCGGTCTGGCAGCGGCAGTGGCTCGGTGGCGAGGCTCTGGAGCGGCGGCTGGCCTGGTGGCGGGAGCGACTGGCCGGAGCGCGCGCCGTGCTGGAGGTCCCCACCGATCACCCACGCCGGGCGGCGCCGGGGTATCGGGGTGCACGCGTTGCGCGCACACTTCATCGGGAGGTGACGGAGCGGCTGCGCGGGCTGGCCCGCGAGGAGGGGGCCACGCTGTACATGGTGCTGCTGGCCGCGCTGGATCTGCTGCTGGCGCGCTGGTCGGGGGCGGAGGACGTGGTGGTGGGGAGTCCCATCGCCAACCGGAACCGTCGGGAGACGGAGGGGCTGATCGGCTTCTTCGTGAACACGCTGGCGCTCCGGGCCGGCCTCGCCGGGGACCCGACGTTTCGGGAGCTGCTGAGGCGGGTCCGCGAGGCGGCGCTGGACGCCTACCAGCACCAGGATCTGCCGTTCGAGAAGCTGGTGGAGGAGCTGGGTGTGGAGCGGAGCCTGAGCCACACGCCGCTCTTCCAGGTGATGTTCCAGATGGTGGACGCCGCCGGCGTGCCCCGGCTCGCCGACGGGATCGAGGCCGAGCATCTCCCGGTGGGGACCCCACCCGTGAAGTTCGACCTCACCGTCTCCGTGAGGGAAACCGCGGAGGGGCTCGGCATCGGCTTTCTCTACCGCGAGGAGCTGTGGGACGCCTCCACGCTGGAGCGGATCGTCGATGCCTATGCGCTCCTGCTGGAGTCCGCCGCCGCCGACCCGAGCCGGCGCATCCTTGGCCTCCCGCTCGCGACCGAAGCGGAGCGCGAGCGGGTGCTGCGCGAGTGGAGCACGGGTCCTTCCGCGCCCTCTCCGAACCGCTCCATCCACGAGCGGGTCACGGAGCAGGCCGCGCGCACCCCGGGGGCCGTGGCCGTCACGTGCGGTGCGGAAGTGCTCACCTACCGGGAGCTGGACACGGCTGCGAACCGGCTCGCCCGCTTCCTCCGCGCGCGGGGGGTGGGTCCCGAGACGCGGGTCGGCGTGTGTCTGGAGCGCTCGCCGGAGCTGCCGGTGGCGCTGCTCGGGGTTCTCCGGGCGGGTGCGGCGTACGTGCCGCTGGACCCGGGGCACCCCGCGGAGCGCCTGGTCTGGATGCTGGAGGACAGTGGCGCCCCCGTCCTGCTGACACGTGAAGCGCTCTCCGGCCGCTTCGGCGGGTGGGCCGGGGGGCTCCTTTGCCTCGACTCCGAGGCGGCGCGGATCGCCGCCGAGAGCGCCGAGGCACCTCCCGTGGCGGTCCAACCGGAGAGCCTGGCGTACGTCATCTACACCTCCGGCTCCACCGGCCGCCCCAAGGCGGTCGGCGTGCCGCACCGGGCCCTCGCCAACCACATGCAGTGGATGCAGCGCGGCTTCCCGCTCACGCCGGACGACCGGGTGCTGCAGAAGACGCCGGCCGGCTTC
>DATAAL010000640.1:0-12338 GCA_036260145.1 Longimicrobiaceae bacterium
GCTGACGCTCCAGAACACTCCGCCCGAGCCGATCCGGCTCCCGGGGGTGGAGGCCCGGCCGGTGGAGCTCCACAACGGGACGTCCAAGTTCGACCTCACGCTCCTCCTGGAGGAGACCGGAGTGGAAGGGCTGCGGGGAACGCTCGAGTACGGCTCGGACCTCTTCGACGTCGCGACCGTCCGCCGCCTGCTGGAGCACTACCGGGTGCTCCTTGAGGGTGCCGCGGCCGATGCGGGAGCCCGCGTCCGGGAGCTGCCGCTCCTGGGCCCGGACGAGCGACGGCAGGTGCTGGAGGCGTGGAACCGCACCCGGACTCCCTTCCCCGCCCTCCGCGTGGACCAGCTCGTCGAGGCGCAGGCGCGGCGTACGCCGCAGGCGGTGGCGGTGCGCGGCGAGGAGGGCGAGTACCTCACCTACAGGGAGCTGGAGGAGAAGGCCGGCCGGCTGGCGCACCGGCTGCACTCGCTCGGAGTGGGTCCGGAGGTGCGCGTGGCGCTCTGCCTGGAGAGGTCCCCGGATATGGTGGTCGCCCTGCTGGGGGTGCTCCGGGCGGGCGGCGTGTACGTCCCCCTGGATCCCGGGCACCCGGCGGAGCGGATCGCGTACATCCTGCAGGACGCTCGGGTCTCCCTCCTCCTCACCCATACGCACCTCCTCCCGCGGCTCCCCGCATTCGGCGTCCCCATCCTCGCGCTGGACGCCAGCCCCGCGACGGAAGCTCCCATGGAGGTGCGCGCCGCAGCGGACCCCGGGCCGGAGGCGCTCGCCTACGTCCTCTACACCTCCGGCTCCACCGGGCGCCCCAAGGGGGTGATGGTCCCCCACCGCGCGGTGGTGAACTTCCTCGTCTCCCTGCGCGAGCGCCCCGGCCTGGCGGAGGAGGACGTGCTGCTGGCGGTGACCACCCTCTCCTTCGACATCGCCGCGCTGGAGATCTTCCTTCCCCTCACCGTGGGGGCCCGCGTGGTGGTGGCCGACCGGGAGACGGCCGCAGACGGCGCGCGGCTGGCCGCCGCGCTCCGCGAGAGCGGGGCCACGGTGATGCAGGCCACCCCCGCCACCTGGCGGATGCTCCTGCACGCGGGGTGGAGCGGGGACCCGCGCCTCCGGGCGCTCTGCGGGGGCGAGGCGCTCCCCCCGGACCTGGCCGCGGCGCTCCGGGAGCGGACCCGCGAGGTGTGGAACCTCTACGGGCCTACGGAGACCACCATCTGGTCCACCCTGGAGCCGGTGGAGGAGGCGCAGCCGGGAATGGGCGGGGCGCTGCCAATCGGGCGGCCGATCGCCAACACGCGGGTCTACGTGCTGGACGAGCGGCTCGAGCCCGCCCCCGTCGGCGTGCCCGGGGAGCTCTTCATCGGCGGGGAGGGGGTGAGCCGCGGCTACTGGGAGCGCCCGGAGCTGACGGCGGAGAGATTCGTGCCCGATCCCTTCTCTCCGGATCCGGGAGCGCGGCTCTACCGAACGGGGGACCGGGCGCGCTGGACGGCGGACGGGAAGACAGAGTTCCTGGGAAGGACGGACTTCCAGGTGAAGGTCCGCGGCTACCGGATCGAGCCGGGGGAGATCGAAGCCGTCCTGGTGGTCCACCCGGGAGTTCGGGAGGCGTTGGTCGTCGTGCGCCAGGACGCGCCTGGGGATGCGCGCCTGGTGGCGTACGTGGTCCCCGCCGCGGAAGCGCGGGCGCCGTCCCCGTGCGAACTGCGTGAGCACCTGCGGGGGCGGCTCCCGGAGTACATGCTTCCGAGTGCCTTCGTGGTGCTCGATGCGCTCCCGCTGACCCCCAACGGGAAGGTGGACCGTCGGGCCCTCCCCGACCCGGAGCTGGAGCCGGAGGGAGCCTTCGTGGCGCCGAGGACGCCCACGGAGGAGGTACTGGCCGGGATCTTCGCCGAGCTCCTGCGGCGGGAGCAGATCGGAGCACACGACAACTTCTTCCACCTGGGCGGGCACTCCCTGCTCGCCATGCAGGTGGTGGCCCGGGTGCGCCACGCGCTCGGGGCCGAGATCCCCGTCCGGACCCTCTTCGAGAGGCCCACCCTCACCGAGCTCGCCCTGGCCGTGGAGGCGGCCTCGGGGGACGGGTGGCTCCCGGCGATCCCGCTCGCGCCGCGGGACCGGGCGTTCCCGCTCGCGCCAGCCCAGGAGCGGCTCTGGTTCCTGGACCAGATGGACCCGGGGAACGACCTCGCCTACACCCTGGCGGGGGCCGTCCGGCTGGAGGGGCCGCTGCAGGTGTCCGCGCTGGAGCGGGCTCTCGGCCGGATCCTGGAGCGCCACGAGGTGCTGCGCACCCGCTTCGAGGTGTGGGAGGGGCGACCCGTCCAGGTGGTGGAGTCCGCGGTGGCCTTCCCGCTCCCGGTCGAGGACCTCGCGGGTGATCCTGCCGGCGGGGATCGCGAGGCCGCGGTGCTGGAGTGGGCTGCACGGGAGGCGCGACACCCCTTCGACCTGGCGGCCGGTCCGCTCATCCGCGCCAGGCTTCTCCGTGTCTCCCCGCGCGATCACGTCCTGCTGGTGACCGTGCACCACCTGGTCGCGGACGGGTGGTCGCTGGAGGTGCTGATGCGGGACCTCGCCGAGCTGTACGCGGCCTCCCTGGAGGGGCGGCCCCCGCGGCTCCCCGGGCTCCCCGTCCAGTACGCGGACTACGCGGTCTGGCACGCGGAGTGGCTGCGCGGCCGGGTCGAGCCGCAGCTGGCCTACTGGCGGCGGGAGCTGGAGGGGAGCGATCCCGTCCTGGAGCTCCCCACCGACCGCCCACGCCCGCCGATCCAGGCCCACCGCGGCGCCGTGGAGCGCTTCGTCCTCCCGGCGGGGCTGCGCGATTCGCTGGACGACCTGGGGAGGCGGGCGGGGGCCACCCTGTTCATGGTGCTGCTGGCGGGGCTCCAGTCGGTGTTCCACCGCTACACCGGTCAGACAGACTTCGTGATCGGCTCCCCCGTCGCCAATCGCACGCGCCCGGAGGTGGAGGGGCTGATCGGGATGTTCTTCAACACCCTGGCGCTGCGCGCGCGCCTGGAGGGGGATCCCACCTTCACCGGTCTGCTGGACCGGGTCCGCACCACCCTCCTGGGCGCCTTCCAGCACCAGGACCTGCCCTTCGAGCGGCTGGTGGAGGAGCTGGCGCCGGAGCGACGGCTCAGCCACTCCCCGATCTTCCAGGTCGTCTGCGCCTTCCAGGACGCCCCGGGAGAGGGGATCCAACTTCCCGGGTGCGAGGCCACGTCGCTCCCGGTGCACAACGGAACCTCCAAGTTCGACCTGGCTTTCTTCCTGGAGAACGCGGCGGAGGGGATCCGGGGCGTGGTGGAGTACGACACGGACCTCTTCGATGCCGGCACCGTCCGGCGCCTGGTCGGCCACCTGTGCACCCTCCTGGAGGGGGCCGCGGCAGACCCGCGCCTCCCGGTGGGCTCTCTCCCCCTCCTCACCCGTGAGGAGATGGAACGGCTCCGGGCGGAGTGGAGTCGGACGGAGGCAGAGTACCCGCGCGGCACGTGCCTGCACACCCTCTTCGAGGCACAGGCGGCCGGGACGCCGGACGCGGTGGCGCTCCTCTTCGCCGGCCGGGAGGTGACCTACCGGGAGCTGGACGCGCGCGCCTCCCGGCTGGCCGGGCGCCTGCGCTCGATGGGTGTGGGCCCCGGCGAGGTGGCGGGGGTGTGCCTGGACCGTTCCCCGGCGCTTACCGTCGCGGTGCTTGCCACCCTCAAGGCGGGCGGGGCCTACGTCCCCCTGGACCCCACCTATCCGGACGCGCGGCTCCGCTACATCCTGAGCGACTCCGGGACCCGGGTCCTCCTTACGGACGCCGCCGGGGCCGCGCGCCTGGGCGCGGAGGTGCCCTGCGTGCTCTGCCGCGACGCGGAGTGGGAGGCGGGAGGAGAGCCCGCAGAGCCCTGTCCCGGTGGCGTGGACGCGGAGGACGTCGCCTGCGTCATCTACACCTCCGGCTCCACCGGGCAGCCCAAGGGCGTCGCGCTTCCCCACCGGGCCGTCGTGAACCGGCTCGCCTGGATGTGGCGGGAGTTCCCCTTCGCCCCCGGCGAGGTGCTGGCTGCCAAGACCTCGATCGGCTTCGTCGACGCGGTGTGGGAGACCTTCGGACCGCTGCTGCGCGGGACCCCGACGGTCGTCCTTCCCTCTGAGTCCACGCGCGACCCAGTGGAGCTGCTGGAGCACGCCGCGCGTTGGAGGGTGACCCGCCTCACCGTGGTCCCCTCCGTTCTCAAGCGGTTCATCGAGGAGCACCCGCGCTGCCTTCCCCTGACCACGTCTCTCCGCATGGTGGTCACCAGCGGGGAGGCGCTGGAGCGCGACACCGCTGCCGCCTGGCTGGAGAGGTTCCCAGGCGTACGCCTGGTCAACCTCTACGGGTGCACGGAGGCCGGGGCGGACTCCACCTGCCTGGAGGTGCGCGACGCGGCGGGCCCCTGGGCCCTGGTCTCCATCGGCCGGTCGATCGCCAACACCGCGCTGCTCGTCCTGGACCGGTACGGGAACCCCGCCCCCGTCGGGATCCCCGGGGAGCTGTGCATCGCCGGGGAAGGGCTCGCGCGGGGGTACCACGGCCGCCCTGATCTCACCGCCGAGCGCTTCGTCCCCAGCCCGGTGGCCGCTCTTCCGGGGAGGATCTATCGGACGGGGGACGCCGCCCGCTACGCCGAGGATCTCAGCGTCTCCTACCTGGGGCGGATCGACCAGCAGGTGAAGGTCCGCGGGATCCGGGTGGAGCCGGTGGAGATCGAGGAAGCGCTCCGCAGGCACCCGGCGGTGCGGGAGGCGGTGGCGGCGGTACGGCCGGGCCCCGCCGGGGAACCGTGGATCGTCGCCTACCTCAGCCTCCGCGGCGGAGTGGTCCCCGGCGACGAGGAGCTCCGCGCTGCCGTGGGTGAGTGGCTCCCGGAGAGCGTGATCCCCGGCGCCTTCGTGGTCCTGGACGAACTGCCCCTCACCCCCAGCGGAAAGGTGGACCGTCGCGCTCTCCCCGACGTCTCCCGGGGCACCGCGGATCCCGCCGCGCTGCGTGTGGCACCCCGCACCCCGACGGAGTCGCGGATCGCGGAGGTCTGGCGGGACCTCCTGGGCGTGGAGAGCGTCGGGGTGCACGACAGCTTCTTCGCGCTGGGGGGGCACTCTCTCCTCGCCACCCGCCTGCTCCTGAGGATCCGCTCGCTCTTCGGGCTCAAGCTGACGCTCAAGGACTTCTTCGCGGCGCCCACCGTGGCCGGGCTCGCGGCCCGGGTGGAGGGGAGTCGCGCCGGCGAGGACCGGATCCTGGCCCTCCTGGAGTCGGTGGAGCAGGCGAGCGAGGAGGAGGTGGAGCGGCTCCTCGCGCTGGACTCACCCCCGCAGGGAGGGCTCTGATGCGCACCCCTCTCCCCACACCGCTCCCCGGATACGGTCGATGATCATCCGCACGCCCGGCAGGAGAATCGACGTCTTCACCATCAGCCCCCGTACCCTGGACCCGCGGGAGTACTGGCGGAACATCGAGAAGGTGGTCGACTGGAGTGAGCGCTACGGGTGCACGGGCGTCCTCATCTTCACCGGCAACGACACCTTCGTGGACCCCTGGCTGGTGGCCCAGACGGTCTGCATCCGGACGGCCTCGCTCTCACCGCTGGTGGCGGTCAACCCCGTCTACATGCACCCCTTCACCGCTGCCAAGATGATCTCCTCGCTGGCCTACCTGTACGGCCGGCGCGTCTTCCTGAACATGGTGACCGGGACCGCGCTGAGCTACCAGGAGGCGCTGGACGACCACCTCTCGCACGACGAGCGGTACGACCGTCTGCTGGAGTACCTCCAGGTCATCGACTCCCTCCTGCGCGGAGAGGGGCTCACCACCTACGGGGGACGGTACTACCGAGTCACCGACCTCCAGCTCAGCCTGCCGTTCCCCGCCTCCCTCCTCCCGGGGGTGCTCCTCGCCGGGCAGTCGGAGGCCGCGCGCCGCGTGTGCCGCGCCGCGGGCGCCACGGGGATGCAGATGCTCCCGGCGGAGCGCGAGGAGGGGGTGAACGGGGCGGGAGGCGTGCACTTCGGGATCGTCACCCGTCCCACGGGTGACGAGGCGTGGGAGGCGGCGCGCTCCCTCTTCCCGGAGAGCCCCGAAGACCAGGAGATCCTGGAGTTCTCCATGGAGAACACCGACGCCGTGTGGAAGCGGCGCATGTGGCTGGCCTCCCGCGACCCGGAGCTGGTCTCGACAGGGTACTGGCTGGCGCCGTTCCGCAACTTCAAGGCGGACTGCCCGTACTTCGTGGGCGACTACGAGCGGGTGGCCGGCCTCGTCGCACGGCTCGTGGACCGGGGCGTCGAGTGCTTCATCCTGGACCTGCCGGCGCGCGAGGAGGAGTTCCGGCACGTGAGCGCCGCCTTCGGCATGGCGGCCGAGCAGCTCGGCGGCGTGCCCGCGGGGGTGGAAGCATGACGGCGCGCCCACGTTCGACCCGCTCCCGGAGCCGGCGGAAGGGCCCCGCCGCGCTTGAGGCGTCCCTCCGCAGCTTCGTGGAGGCGCTCTGCTCCCCGGCCTGCGCCGGGCGCGGCGCAGGGACCCCGGCCGGCGAGGCGGCGCGGGAGCTGGTCGCCGACGCCTTCCGACAGGCCGGCTACACGCCGCAGCTCCAGGCCGTCCCCGGGTGCAACGGCGCGAACCTGGTGGCGCTGGCGCCGGGGGAGGTGGACCGCTGGGTGCTGGTCGGCGCGCACTACGACCACCTGGGGGTGTCGGAAGATCAGGTGTTCTGGGGCGCGGACGACAACGCGGCGGGGGTCGGGGTGATGCTCGAGGTGGCGCGCCGCCTGGCCGTCTCCCCTCCCGCGGGGCGGGGAGTGGTCTTCGTGGCCTTCGACTCCGAGGAGCCGCCGCACTATCTCACACCCGGGCAGGGCGCGGAGCAGTTCGTCGAGACTCCCGTCGTCCCCCTGGCGTCCATCGACCTGATGATCTGCATGGATCTGGTGGGACATGCCCTCGGCCCGGAAGCGCTCCCGGACGAAGTGCGCCGGACCCTCCTCGCGATGGGGGCGGAGCGGAGCGAGGGGACCGCCGAGCACGTGGACCGCCTCTCCCGCGCCGTGCCGGGCGTGCTGGTGCGGCGGGCGGATATCGACTCCATCCCCCCCAACTCCGATTACGAATCGTTCCGACGGCGCGGCGTTCCGTTCGTCTTTCTCACCTGCGGCCGGTGGCGCCACTACCATACCCCGCAGGACACCCCGGACCGCCTGGACTACGCGAAGCTGAGGGCCATCACCGACTGGGTCGAGATCCTCACGCGCGAGAGCTGCGCCCGGCCGGAGCCGACGATCGTCTTCCGCGCGGACGCCCGGGACGACGCCTCCACGCTGCGCACCATCCGCGAGCTCGCGGTGGAGACGGGGGAGCTGCTCCCTGGGAAGGACCAGCTTCTGGAAGCGACCGAGGCACTCCTGGCGGCCTGCGACGCGAACGGGGCTCTTCCGGAGGAGCGGTGGAGCGATCTCCGGGCGCTCGTCGAGAACGTCGAGGACGCGATGGCCTAGTGCGCACCCGTCGCCCACAACGGGAGGAGAGGAGATCGCCGTGCCGGTCACACGCTCGAAGCACGAAGCACTGCAGGAGCTTCACCTCCGCCTGGGCCAGACGCCGCTCCGGCAACTGGTGATGTATATCGACGGAGTCGCGCGTGCGGTGTGGGTGAAGCTGGAGAGCGAGAACCCCTCCGGATCCATCAAGGTCCGGACGGCGTTCTCCCTGGTGCAGGACCTGGAGAAACGGGGCCGGCTCCGCGACGACTCCGTCCTGGTGGAGTCCACCTCGGGAAACCTCGGGCTGGCCCTCTCCCTGATCTGCCGGGAGCTGGAGTACGGTTTCGTGGCCGTGGTCGATCCCAAGGCTCCCCCGGAGATGGTGGAGCGGATGCGGGAACTGGGCGCGGAGGTGCGCGTGATCGACCAGCCGGACGCCTACGGGAACCACCTCGCCTCCCGGCTCCGCTACGTGGAGGAGCTGTGCCGCTCGGACCGCCGCTTCGTATGGGCGGACCAGTACTCCAGCCCGGCGAACCCGCGCGCGCACTACGAGAGCACGGGCCCGGAGATCTACCAGCAGATGCACGGCAAAGTGGACGCGGTCTTCGTCGCGGTCGGGACCGGGGGGACCCTGGCGGGGATCGGGCGGTTCTTCCAGGAGGTCAGCCACGCCATCCGGGTCATCGGGGTGGACGTACCCGGCTCGGTGGTCTTCGGCGGGCCCCGGGCACCGCGCCACCTCTCGGGGATCGGCTCCGCCCGTCCCTCCAGCTTCCTCGCGCCGGGAGGCTACCACAGTCATATGCTCGTCAGCGAGGCGGAGGCGATCGCGCTCTGCCGCCTGGTCGCCCAGCACACCCGGCTGACGGTCGGCGGGTCGAGCGGAGCCGCCCTGGCCGCCTGCGCCCGCTACCTGCGCGACCACCCGCACTCGGGGGACGTGGTGTGCATCTGCCCCGACGGAGGGGAGAACTACGCCTCCACCATCTACTGCGACGAGTGGCTGCGGAAGGTGGGCGTCGACCTCCTCGCGACGGACCTGGCCTGGCTCACCGAGATCCGGTCGGGATGATCCCATCCGCCCGGACCGGCGGATTCCACCCACATACGGCCGCCCCGCGCACCGGATGACGACGCCTCCGCTCGACGACTCGCGGATTCTCTACCTCTCCCGCCAGGAGGTCCAGGCCGCCTGTGCGGAGATCGACCCTGTGGAGACCATGTTCGAGGTCTTCCGTCTGCACGCTTCCGGGGAAACCATCCTCCCGGACGAAAGCTACCTCGGGTGGGAGAACGCCGAGGGGAGCCGGGTGCGGAGCCTCAACATGCCCGCATACGTCGGCGGCCACTTCCGCAGCGCGGGGACCAAGATCATCAACAGCAACCCCCGGAACCCCTGCCGGGGGATCGAGCGGGCCAGCGGGTTGACGATGGTCTTCGACGACCTCACCGCACGCATCGTGTGCGTGATGGACGCCGCGCACATCTCCAGCCTCCGCACCGCGAGCGTGACGGCGCTCGCGGTGGAGCTGCTCCGCGGCCCCAACCTGGAGTGCGTTGCGGTCATCGGTGCCGGGGTGCTCGCGCGCGCCCACCTGGACCTCCTGCTGACGCACTTCCCCGAGCTGACGCGGGCGTTGATCTTCGACCTGGAGGAGGAGCGGGCGGAGAGGCTGCGGGAGGAGGTAGCCGGACGGTTCGGAGAGCGCGGCGTCAGCGTGGAGAGGGCTCCCTCGGCCGAGGCGGCCGTGCGGCGTGCGGACCTCGTGGTGCCGGCCACCACCACCACCGTGGGATACATCCCCTTCGGCTGGCTCCGGCCCGGCTGCGTAGCCGTCAACGTCTCGCTGGACGACCTGCTCCCCGACGTGATGGAGAGCGCGGACCTCCTGGTGGTGGACGATTGGGAGCTGGTCCGGACCGACCCGCGGCGCCTCCTGGGGCGGATGTACCGGGAAGGAACCCTCATCGGCCCCGACGACCCGGATCCCGGCCGCCCGTGCCGCCGCGTGGACGCGGAGCTGGGCGACCTGGTGGTGGGACGCAGACCGGGGCGCCGGGGGCCCGGCGACGTGGTGGTGGTGAACCCCTTCGGGCTCGCGATCGAGGACGTGGCGCTGGCGACGCGGGTTTACCGGATCGCCGCGGAGCGCGGGATGGGGCGGGTGCTGGAGCGTTGAGGATGGGGGGCGTCAGCCCGCCCCCCTCCCCGCCGGCGGGACGATCCGCTCCCGACCGCGCATGTACGGGCGCAGCACTTCGGGGATGGTGATGGAACCATCCTCGTTCTGGTACAGCTCCAGGATGGGGATGAGGATCCGCGGGCTGGCGATGGCCGTGTTGTTCAGGGTGTGGCAGTAGCGCACCTTTCCGTCCTCGTCGCGGTAGCGCAGCCCGAGGCGGCGTGCCTGGAAGTCGTGGAACCGGCTGGCCGAGTGGGTCTCGGAGTACGCCCCCCGGCTCGGCATCCACGCCTCGATGTCGAACTTCTGCACCTGGCCGCGGCCCAGGTCCCCGGTGCAGACGTTCACCACCCGGTAGGGGAGCCGGAGCGCCTGCATGAGCGCCTCCGCATTGGCCAGGATCTCCTCGTGATGGCGGAGGCTCTCCTCCTCGCTCGCGCGGCAGACCACCACCTGCTCCACCTTCTGGAACTGGTGGACGCGGTACAGGCCTGCCGTGTCCTTTCCCGCCGCGCCGGCCTCGCGCCGGAAGCAGGTGGAGATCCCCGCGAAGCGCACCGGGAGGTCCTCGTCGGAGAGGATCTCGTCCACGTAGTAGCTGCTGAGGGAAACTTCCGAGGTCCCGATCAGGTTGAGCCCGTCGAAGGGGATCCGGTACGCCTGGTCCTCCCCGCCCGGGAAGTACCCGGTCCCGACCATGGCCTCGTCGCGAACCAGGACCGGTGGCGCCATGGCGGTGAACCCACGCTCGTACACCAGCAGATCCAGTGCGAGGCGAAGGACCGCCTGTTCGAGGAGCGCCCCGTCTCCCTTGAGGAAGTAGGTGCGGCTCCCGGCGATCTTGGCGGCTCTCTCCTTGTCAATGATGTCGAGCAGCTCGCCCAGCTCCTGGTGGCTGCGCGGCTCGAAGTCGAATCTGCGGACCTCGCCCCAGCGGCGAATCTCGACGTTCTCCGTGTCGTCCTTCCCCATCGGCACCCCCGGAGCGGGGGGAGAGGGGACCAGGAGGAGAAGCTCACGCCACTCCGCCTCCACCACCTCGTTCTCGCTGCGCAGCTCCTTCTCGCGGGCGGTCATCTCCCGCATCCGCTCGATCAGCGCCTGGCGCTCCGCCGCGGCGAGGGTGCGCAGCTCCCGGTTGCCCTGGTTCTTCTCCGCCGCGA
Organism: Longimicrobiaceae bacterium; assembly: GCA_036260145.1. Lineage (GTDB taxonomy): Bacteria > Gemmatimonadota > Gemmatimonadetes > Longimicrobiales > Longimicrobiaceae > JAFAYN01. The sequence goes on from DATAAL010000640.1 coordinate 10,872, forward strand.
TCGCCTGGATCTCCTGCTGCAGGGCGCGCCAGCGGTCGTAGCGGTCCACGAGCTGGTCGATGTCGACCTCGAAGCCTTTCCGCCGGGCGCCCTCCTTCACCAGCTCCCGGTTCTGCGCGATCCACCGGACATCGAGCATCTGAATCCCTGGTCTGCAACATGGTTCGGGCCGGGGCGGAACACCCCGTGCCACCGCTCGTGTGGCGCTTCGCCGCGAATCGAGCACCGGCAGTCCCGCGAAAGAGGCGAAATATACGGGCGGGCCGGCATGCCTGCCACCCGTTGATCCGCTTCATTCGGAACTCTTGTCTCCTCCCTCCGCAGGGTGTAAATAGGGACGAACGACCAAGACGCGTGGTGCCGCCGCGGACACCACGGGTGCGTGACGGCCGGACGGTCCCCACCAAGGCGCAACATTCGTTTCTTCGGGAGGATCGATCTCCATGTCCGGCCCGACCGCACCCCACCCCTCGGCTACCGCTCCGATCCCGCTCCTCCCCGCCCATCCGTGCAGCCCGGGAGCGGACACCACGCGCGTCGAGCCGGAGGAGATCCCGCTCTCCTTCGCGCAGGAGCGGATGTGGTTCCTGGAGCGCCTGGACCCCGGCCAGCCCACCTACCACGTCCTCTCCGCCCTGCGCCTCGGCGGAGCCCTGCACCCGGAAGCCCTCGCCCGCGCCCTGGCCGCCGTCGTCGCCCGCCACGACGCCCTGCGCACCCGCTTCCGGGAGCGCCACGGCCGGCCCCTGCAGCTCGTCGACCCTCCCGCCGACACCTTCCCCCTCCCCGTCCTCGATCTCTCCGCCCTCCACGCGCGCGAGCCGGTGCTCAGGCGGGTGCTGCACCAGGCAGCGCGGCACCCCTTCGACCTGGAGCGCGGCCCCGTGCTGCGCACCCTCCTCGTGCGCCTCGGCCCCGCCGAGCACGTGCTGCTGGTGTGCATGCACCACATCATCAGCGACCGCTGGAGCATGGGCCTCTTCTGGCGCGACTTGGCGCGCCACTACGACGCCTTCACGCGCGGCGAGAGGCTGCGCCTGCCCGGGCCCGAGCTACGCTACGCCGACTTCGTGCTCTGGCAGCGCGCCCAGCTCCAGGGTGAGCCCCTGGAACGGCAGCTCCGCTACTGGGAGGAGCGGCTGGCCGGAGCGCCCCTCGGGCTGGAGCTGCCGGGTGACCGTCCGCGGCCCGCGGTGCGCAGCGCGCGCGGAGGAGCGGTTCACTGGGTGCTGGACGAGACACGGAGCGAGGCGCTGCGGGCACTGCGCCGCCGCGAGGGTGCGACGCTGCACATGCTGCTGCTGAGCGCCTTCGCGGTGCTGCTGGGGCGCTACACGGGAGAGGAGGACCTGGTGGTGGGCACCCCCGTGGCCGGGCGGCCGCGGCGCGAGGTGGAGGAAGTGATCGGGTTGTTCGTCAACACCCTGGCGCTGCGGGTGAACCTCTCGGGGGCTCCCTCCTTCCGGG